>JAIOQJ010000775.1 GCA_021413475.1 Planctomycetota bacterium
TTGGCTGCTTCGGCGCGTTTTTGTCGTCTCGGCTAATCATCCACAGTTTGAGGACGCGGCCGTTCAGTTTCTGTTCGTTGAGGGTGTCGATGAAGCGTGCGCTGCCTGACAGCGTAATGAGATCGAGATCCCTCCCCTGCTCTTTCACTTTCGTGAAAATCAACCAATCTTGCCAATAAGCTTGCCGGCCATGCTCCTGCGTCTTCGGGTCGAATTCTCCCATGCCGACGACACCGGGACCACGGGCTCGAGCGTGCTGTTTTTCCTTGTCATCGAGATTGGCCATGATCAATTCCGGCGCGCGGATCAAGTTGCCTTCCTTGACCGCGTGCATCGGCGCGCCTTTGATCGTCGTCTGCTTGATCCGGGCATCGTAGACCAGGTCGAAACCGTAAGCGAATAGCGATTCCTCATCCGAACTGACCGCGATGTTTTTACCCCAGGCATGCATGGTTTCGATATCCAGATCGTTCTCGGACGACGTGGAACCATCCGGACTCTTGGCAACTGGCACTGGCTTGGGAGGCGGTTGACCCGGTGTCGTGGGCGTTGCCGCACGACGACGCTTGAATTGAACATCGAGAAAATCGGAGGTCAACGTATCTTCGCTAGTCCCTTTGGACCGGCGTGTCACCTTGACGTATTCTTGGATGTTCGGATCACGTTGTGCCGGCACCTCAAAATGCGCAAAATCCTTGATCATGTCGTAGTAGAATGGCCCATTGGTCTGGATCGTGAGTAGCACTTTATCGGCAGGCTGAACGGTCGCCTTCTTGGGCACAGGAGCTTTGCTGGCATCGTTCTTTTCGTTGCCGCCGCCTAGCATGTTGCGAGACTCAGTCCAGATATTCATTAAGACGTTTCGATCGAGTTCAATGCGATCCACCCCGCCTCGCGAATCAGACGGACTATTCGCTAATTTCTTGGGCGGTGTTCCCGCTGGAGACTTTGGCGGCTCTGGCGTTAGAAAAACCCTCAGGCCTTCGGCGGTGACTGTCGGCAGCGACACCTGAGCGTCCTTTTGCGATGGGAGCGGGCGGTTTTGACGATCGACCAACTCGACTGAATTGAGCGTCCAGATGTGCGGCTCGGTCGATTTTGGTTCTTCGCGGTAGTAGAGCGGACCAGGCGTTCGCAAGATCATGTCGTCGTCGGGATCGGCGGTACGTCGATTGTTGATGATGTGAATCTTCCCCTTGCGAACATCGCTGGTCGGAAAATCCGGATCCGCTTGCAATTCCGCGGACTTCAATTTGTTCGTTCCCATATCATCGAGTTTGCTCACCGGCTTTTCGAACGTCAGCCAGGCACGATCGGCGTGAATCGTTGAGATTTCTCGATTCACCTTCCCGAAGACGGCAATGCTCATCTGTTGCAGCAGAACGCGGCCATCTTCCAATATCTTGGCGTCGGACGCGGCGAAAAGCAGTCCTTTCTCTCGGGCTTCGAATTTGAGGTTGTAGGCTTGCTCGACGCAGTTGGGCCCAAAAGCCTGACGCAACCGGGTTTGAATCGGCGTCGTACCGCCCGGCAATTCGGGGACCTTCGCGCCATCCACCTGTTCTTGGCTGTATGTATCGGGTAACGGCGGTAGGCCGTCGATCCAGCCGAATAATTGAGAATAGAGCGTGAAGCCGCCACCGAAGAGCAGCACGCCAACAGCAACCAGAATCATCCGACGGGGAGTCCACACGGCGGTCGTCCTCTCTTTTTCCGGATCGTCGACTCAAAGTCTCTCAGCATGTAGACGATCAACCATCGGCTGCCAAAGATTTTGGCCTCGGAGCAACATCTCGATCACTTCCCGGACGGCACCCTGCCCGCCCGCTTTCAGCGTGACGTACTTGGCCGCGGCCCGCAAGGCGGGACAGGCGTCAGCGACGGCAATCCCCAGACCACAGTTCCGCAACAACGGCAGATCGGGAAGATCATCGCCCATCACGCAAACGTGCTCAGGAGCGATGTCCAACTCAGCCAGCAAAACCCGTAAGGCCGGCAACTTGTTTCCAGTTCCTTGAATGACACGCTTGATGCCCAGTTCCTCGGCTCGGCGCGATACGCTTGGGGACGCTCTACCGGAAATGATCGCCGCTTCGCGACCCGCATCCTGCCACCAACGAAGACCTCCCCCGTCGCGGACGTGGAACGATTTGATTTCCCGGCCGTCATCCGTGTACGTTATCCGGCCATCCGTCAGGACGCCGTCGACATCCAGGACCAGGAGGCGTATCTTCGAGATGATTTCAACGAGCGACGAGGATGTCATCGGCTGATTCCTCTCACGCGCTCTTGCGATTCCAGATCCGCAGGTTCGACTCGGTCCCGTTCGGTTGTTCGTCGGCAGGCAACAGACCGATCATATCGGTAATGTCGAGCATACCGATCGGGCAGCCTTGATCGTCCACGACAGGTAACTCGCTGATCTTGCGGCTTCGCATCAAGTCAATCGCTTCCGCGATGCGTGCCGTCGGGCGAATGGTGATCGGCATCCGCGTCATCACTTCGGAGATAGGCCGATCGAAAAACTCGTCCGCCCGGCGCTCGAAGAGCCGGGCCAGGTCGCTATCGGTGAACAGGCCGGTGAGGCGTTTGGTATCGTCCGTCAAGACGACGGCACCCGTGCGACGGCCCTGCCGTTGAGAATGCGCGAATACTTGGCGAACCGTTTCGTTCTCACGGGCAACTCGCAGATCTGCCCCGTGACGCATGCAGCTTTCGACGGTCGCCAGCTTTCGGCCGAGACTGCCGGCGGGGTGATAGCGGGCGAAATCTTCAGTGGTGAAGCGTCTCTTCTGGCTCAACGCGAAGGCGAGCGCGTGGCCGAGGGCCATCATCACCGTGCTGCTCGTACTTGGGGCAAGTGCCAGCGGGTCGGATTCGACGATGGCACCGTATACGATGGAAACATCCGCGAAGCGTGCCAGGCTGCTCGTCGAGTTGCCGGTCAAGCCGATCACGGCCGTGATGAGTTTCCGCAAGGGGCCGAGCAAGCGAACCACCTCGTCGCTCTCACCGCTGTGGGAAAGCACGATGGCGATATCGTTCGGATGCAGCATGCCGAGATCGCCATGCAGAGCCCGAGTGGCATCGAGGAGAAAGGAGCGAGTTCCAGTTGAATTGAAGGTGCCCACCAGTTTCTGGGCAACGTCCGCCGACTTGCCGATGCCGCTTACCGCGATCCGCCCGGCACACTGGGAAATCAGGGAAACGACTTGATCGAAGCGTTCGTCCAAACGATCGGCGACGACATGCAACGCCGCCGCCTCGGCCCGCAGCACCGCTTTCGCTTGCGACAATGTCGAGGGAATCTCCGAAGACTCGGCAGGTGGAGGGGTCATCGCATCGTCCTTGATTATCGGCCATTCCGGACATCCGTTCCGGCTTCAAGACTGTATCCTTTAGAGGGGAATTTGCAATCCGGACTGGCTGATCGTAGACTCGCCCAGATTACGCAAACCTCTTAATTGGAAAGTAACCTACGACGACGGAGTGTCGCACATTCATTGCAAAACACCCTTTTTTTCGTTTCAAAATGCACCAAATTCGTTTCAAAACACCTCAAATGCGTTGCAAAAGGCACTACTTTCGTTGCAAAAGGCATCATTTGCGTTGCAAAAACGAGGCATTCGTTGCAACAGGGTGTGCGATTTTGATGAAACGAATCAGGAAGAGCAAATTTGAAGTGCTTTTTCGTTGACGCGATCTGCCAATTTTGGGAAGATAAAAGTGACCAGGGTTGGATGCACGCAACTTTCATCCCTGGACGACCTCTTTTCTACCGGCCTTGCTGGGTCATTCTGACCCAGCAAGGCTTATTTTTTCCGCTTAGCCATTTCTCATCTCGGCCAACGCCAGATACAGGCTTCCGAGGTGATGCCAGCCGTCTTTCTCTGAAATCTGAGCGACCGCTTTCTTCAGCAGATCCCGGGCCTTCGCGGACTTGCCGAGGAAAAGGGCCGCCATTCCCAGATTAAAGAGGGTCGCTGGCGATTCGGGCATTCGTTCCCAAATAGCCACGGCTTCGGCCGCTTTTCCTTGCTGCCAGCGGAGCGAAGCTTCCTCGTTATCGCAGACGGCTTTGAGCGATTCCGGCACACTACTCTTGACCTGATTGAGAACGGTCTCGGCCTGATCCAAGTCATTGGCCGCCCGCAGGACGCTCGCGGCGAGCAAGCTGGCCAGCGGTTTTCCCTGTTCCACCTGCTTCTGCACCCAGGTTTTCAAAGCGGGCGTCGCGGGACGGTTCTCGCCGTTCGGCCGCAACACCGTCAAATCCTTGGCCTGAAGTAGCGACGTCAAATCGCGCACCCGTTGCGGATAACCCGCCAGGGCAAACGGCTGGGTGCCCGCGGCGTCGTGGCGAACCACCACCGCTGCCCATTCCGAAGGAGCGACCAGCCCCTTGGTTGTTTCGTTGCTGCCGAGAGCGGTTAGAACGGACAGCCCTTCGGTCCACGCCAAACGCGGATCGGCCCGGAAGCCAACAGCGACTTCGTGCGGTTCCACTTCGCCCAGAGCCCCGGCTTCAGCTTCAATCGATGCGGCATCCACGGGTCGGTTCATGAAGCGAACCATCAGATCGGCAAGTTTCGGTTGTGTATTTGTGTTCATGGCATTTCACTCGTTCGAGCGTTTCAGGGATTTATTCTTCGTTGATATGATAACGCCGAGGCGAAGGTGTCTTGCGCAAAAATTCGATACATCTCGCCGAACGTGACCATTTCGCTTTTCCCCCGAGCCCGAAGCGCTAGCAAGGGCGAACATTCGCCCTTGCTAGCGCTTCGGGTTCGGGGGAAATCAATTCCGGGCCAAACCCTCACGGAGCCTTCGGCTCCTCTTTTTTCTCTTCCTTCTTCTCTTCTTTTTTCTCCTCTGGATCGACTTTAGCAGGAGGAGCGGGGTTGAAGTCCTTCAACCGAGTGCCGGTGTCCTTGAAATCGGGCTGGAGAATCCCACGAAGGGATAACAGGCGAAATTTGACCGTCGGGTCCGTTTCCGCGACCAGTTTGTCAAGAAGCAATTGTTG
>JAIOQJ010000776.1 GCA_021413475.1 Planctomycetota bacterium
GTCGGCCAGGCTCTCGATGCCGTCGGGAGTGAACTCGAC
Source organism: Planctomycetota bacterium (assembly GCA_021413475.1). Classification (GTDB taxonomy): domain Bacteria; phylum Planctomycetota; class Planctomycetia; order Gemmatales; family Gemmataceae; genus JAIOQJ01. Next base: position 40 of record JAIOQJ010000776.1, read on the forward strand.
CTCGACTCCTTCGGTGGCGAGTAACTGGGCGTACTGCTTCGTGAGTGCGTGCTTCGGCTCCGTGAGGATGCGCAGGAAGTCAGCCTTGGTCAGGTCGGTCAGTTCCACGCGAATCGGGAAACGGCCCTGGAGTTCCGGCATCAGATCCGCAGGTTTCGACGTGTGAAACGCACCGGCCGCGATGAAAAGAATATGATCGGTCTTCACCGAGCCGTGCTTGGTGTTGACGGTCGTTCCTTCAACGACCGGCAGCAGATCGCGTTGCACTCCTTGGCGTGAGACGTCGGGCCCATGGCCCGAAGATGGCCCGCAGACTTTGTCGAGCTCGTCGATGAAGATGATCCCTTGATTCTCCGCGAGTTCGATTGCCTTTTCCGTGACGACGGCACGATCGATCAGGGCCTCCGTTTCCATCTCCATCAGAATCTTGCGAGCCTCGCGGATGGTGACTTGCCGGGCCTGATTCCCTTTGGGCATGATCTTTTCGAACATGTTCTGGAGATCGACATCCATCGATTCCATGCCCATGTTGGAGAAGATCTGGACGGGGACGGCCCGTTGCTCGATGCTTAGCTCGACCATCTTCTCCTCGAGTTCACCGCCTTCGAGCTTGGCTTTCATCTTGTCGCGTGTTCGCTTGCGGCGCTCGGCTTCCTGGTTCTCTTTTTTCTCGGCGTTCTCTTCGTTCTCTCCGCCGTCCTCGGGATCCCAGACCTTCGCGGGCGCGGGAACGAGCAAGTCGAGCAACTTTTCGGTGACGCGTTCCTTCGCCTTGGCTTCCACAGACTGCCGCTGTTGCTGCTTGACGAGGCCGATGGCCGCCTCGGTGAGATCGCGGATCATGCTCTCGACATCACGGCCGACGTAGCCGACTTCGGTATACTTGGTCGCTTCGACTTTGACGAGCGGTGCCCCGACCAGTTGGGCAAGTTGCCGGGCGATCTCGGTTTTGCCGACGCCGGTCGGCCCGATCATGATGATGTTCTTCGGCGTGACTGCCTTGCGCATCTCCTCGGGAAGCTGCTGCCGCCGCCAGCGATTGCGGATGGCGACCGCGACGGCCTTCTTGGCGGCGTCCTGCCCAACAATATAGCGATCAAGTTCGGCGACGATCTCTCTTGGCGTCAGATCCACGCGATTCTCCCGCGAGCGGCACGTTCGGTGCCGCCGCATAATTTCAGACTTCGACCACGTCGATATTTCGGTTCGTGTAAATGCAGAGCTCCCCCGCGATTTCGAGCGAGGCACGCACCATCTGGGGGGCGTCGAGCGTTGAATGCAACATAAGAGCCCGTGCCGCGGACAGAGCGTACGGCCCGCCAGAGCCAATGGCGAGCACGCCGTCGGTTGGCACGATGACATCGCCCGTGCCGCTCACCAGCAGCAAAGTTTCCTTATCGAGGACGACCATCATGGCCTCGAGCCGGCGAAGGTTGCGGTCCATCCGCCAATCTTTCGCCAGTTCGGTGGCGGCTCGCACGACGGCCCCTTGATGATCGCGCAGTTTGGACTCGAAACGTTCCAGCAACGCGAAAGCATCAGCCGAGGCCCCCGCGAAACCGACGAGGACTTTGCCGTCGTAGAGTTTGCGGATTTTGTGGGCATCGTGCTTCATGACGATGTTGCCGAGAGTGACCTGGCCATCGCCGCCGATCGCCGCCTTGCCGTTGTGCCGAACGGCAAGGATTGTAGTGGAACGAATTCTCGTCAAAGGGTTCTCCATGCTCCCAAGTTCGTAGTGACCCGCTTTAGCGGGTCGGGCACCCCGACCCGCTAAAGCGGGTCACTACGAACCAAGAGTCTCGTTGGTCCGACGTGAAACTTCGCCAGCACTTTCAGCAACAAACGGACCACGGGCCGATCGCTTATCGCTTCAGTCGTTCATCCTATAGACCGGATTTTACAAGTCCGCACTTGCGGGACGAGATGAGTTCCCCACATAATCATGTGATCCAATCGAAAGAGGATTCTCAATAATTTCCCTTACTTTTTCGATTGGGGACTGGTCCAAGCGGCTGAATTCGTTCGGGATACCTATAAAAAAACGGCAAAGCGATCGATCTGGTGGGCGGGAATCAAATCCGCGACAATCGCGAACGAAGTGCTAGATCAAGGGAATAAAGAACCGACTTCGGAAAACGGGCGTATAATAACTGAAAACCTGTCACACGGAGACCTCTATGAAATCGATCCTGCGGTACTGCCTCGCCACCTTGGCGATCGTTGGGTTGACGTCGACCTCCGCGATTTACGCGGAAGCGCAAAAACCTCACGTCGGTGCGATCCTGCTTCTGGAGGATAATGCCGGCCTGTTTTCGGATGCGGCCAAGGAGAAAGCCAAAACGTCCATTGGCGGCTCAATGGGTGACGCGAACCGGCAAGTTCACGTCGAGACCTATAGCGCACTCACAGCGGACGAGAAGAAGGATTTCGATGCGACCGGTGCCAACAAGAAGGAATTCTGGGATAAATGGGCCAAATCCAAGGCCAAGGGTGATCGCGGCGTGATGATTCTCGTCGTTCGAAGCCCGGGCCATGTTCATGTGCTCACGGACCGGTTGTTCCGCGAGAAGGGCTTCACTTCTTCTAAGGAAGAGAAGATTGCTGAAACGCTGGTCACCGCATTCAAGGCGGCAGCCAAAGCGAAGGACGACGGGAAGAGCGAAGCGGAGCAAAAGACGCTCCGCGACAATGCTCTGGTATCCGTCGCTGATTACTTGAAGGCCGAACTGCCCACGAGTATTTCGAATCCGTCGGCCAAGGAAGCTAAAGCGGCGGCGAAAAAAGAAGAGAATAAGGAAGGCTCGAAATGGCAGTCCTATCTCTGCATCGGCATCGTCGCCTTGCTTGGTATCTGGCTGGTCATCGGCCTGATTCGTGCCTTCACGGGTGGTGGAGGCGGCGGTGGCGGTGGTCCGGGAGGTGGTGGTGGAGGCGGCGGTGGATTCATGACCAGCCTCTTTGGCGGCCTCTTTGGTGCCATGGCGGGAATGTGGTTGTACAATAACCTCATGGGCGGCCATGAATCCTCGGCCTTTGGCGGCGATTCCACGGGTGGGGACACCGGCGGCGGCGAAGCGGCCGGCGGCGGCGACTTCAGCGGTAATGGCGGTGCCGGCGGGGACTACGGCGACAGCGGTGGAAGCACCGGTGGCGATTGGGGCGACTCCGGCGGCGGTGGCGGCGACTGGGGTGGCGGCGGCGGCGACTTCTAACCGCTCCTCTATACAACAATCAAGCCCACGGATCCTTTAGTCCGTGGGATTTTCTCGTTTTTCGATCTTCCCAATGAAAATCCCTCCTCTCCGACTCGGTACTCGCGGCAGCCAGCTGGCCCTCTGGCAGGCCAATTACGTGGCGGAACGCTTGCGTGCCGTCGCCGAACCGCGCGCCATTGAACTGGTCATCATTGATACCCACGGCGACCAAATTCAGGATCGACCCCTGGCGGCGCTCGGCGGGTTCGGCGTCTTCACCAAGGCGATCCAGCAAGCACTCCTCGATAACCGCGTCGATGCGGCCGTGCATAGCCTCAAGGATCTACCGACGATTCCCGTGGAGGGACTGGAACTCGCCGCCACTCCGCCGCGGGGGCCAAACGGTGATGCCCTGGTTTCCCTCAAATACAACCGATTTGCCGATCTGCCGAAGAGCGCGGTCGTCGGCACCAGCAGCCTGCGCCGCCGGGCCCAGCTTTTGAATGAACGCCCCGACCTGACGCTGATCGACCTCCGCGGCAACGTCGAAACGCGGCTCAGAAAATTGCGCGAACAGGATCTCGACGCCATCATTCTCGCCGAAGCTGGCCTGATTCGTCTCGGCCTCGGCAACGAGATTACCGAGATTCTCGACCCAAAATGGATGCTCCCCGCCGTGGGGCAAGGAGCAATTGGACTGGAATGCCGTTCGAACGACGCCGAGACGATTCACCTGGTGCAGGCCCTGAACGATCCCGCGACTTGGAATGCCGTGATCGCGGAACGAGCGATGCTGGCGACCCTCGGTGGCGGTTGCCTCGTCCCCATCGGCACGCACACGCGGATCGCCAACGGGGTGATGACGCTTCGTGGTACGGTCCTCACCCAAGACGGCAAACGCCGAATCGTCGACACGCACGCCGGACCCGCCGACAAGCCACTGAATGTGGGCAACGAACTCGCGGCTCAATTGCTAAGCGCGGGGGCGAAAGAGTTGTTGGAGACCTGATTGGTCCCTTACCGATTTTCGAACCGTACTTGTCCCAGCACATTCGCGACGATGCTGTAAATCAGAACCCCCGGGAAATAGAACGAATAGAGGAGTGTGAATCCCTCCTTGGCCTGGGCTCGCAGAGCATCGCGGGGGAGGTCGAGTGACGAATAGATCAAGTGGAAAGCATAGATGGCGATTCCCGCCAGGACAACGGCGGCGACCGCCATGCCATATCGCGGCAAGCCCTTCGGCACTTGAAAAAGTGCGGCCAAAACAAGCAAGTAGACACCGCAAGCGATTGCCATGTAAACAGCGATGAGATCGTCTTCGATCAAGCCATAGGCCAACATGCCAAGTGCCAGCAGCAGGCAAAGCCCGACGGCATTCGCGCCCCATTTCTGATCGCTTGTGAGGATGTGCTTGCCGAAACGGTTCAAGCGCAGCATCAAGTTGAAAAGCGGATTGGCAAGCCACGTCATCACCGCGAAGCCGACCAGCACGCCATAGATCGGCCAGAGAACCATGCCGAGGTTGGGATTGTTATCAGCGGCTTGACGCACGAACTTGGTGCCGAAGAAAATCAGAAGAATGATGCCCCACTGCCACTTTTGGCCGATCGATTCCATCCAGAGGAACCAGCGCAGCATCTGCCGGTAAATCCAGTAGCGAGCTTTCAACGCTTCCACCATACCGGCTTGCGCAAACTCGAGCGTGGGGTCGAGCCGAAGCGCCTCGCGGAAGTGAATCAACGCTTTCTGAGGATCGCTTTCGTGCAAGGCGGTCCAGCCTTGATTGGCGTGACTGTAAGCATCTTCGGGATCGCGGGCCAGCACCCCTTCCATCATCAGGCTCGCCTCTTCCTTGCGGCCGAGCTTGACGAGGGCCATCGCCTTCAAGTTCGCGCAGCCGGAATGCTCGGCATCGAGCCGCAGCCCCTCCTCGGCTTCCTCAAGTGCCGACGGCCAGCGCCGGAGTTCCATGTAGGTGGCACCGAGCAGCTGGTGCAGATCGGCATCGTAAGGATTCAACTCCACCGCCTGCTTGGCGACCTTCTCCGCATCCTCCGGCCGATTGCGGGCGAGAAACACGCTGGCCAGGGCGTAGTGCGCGACGGGCAAATCGGGCGAGGCCCCAATCGCCCGCTCCGCCTCGGCGGTCGCTTCTTGATACTCCTTGCTATGCAACAGGCAAAGGGCCAGGAGCGCGTGCGACCACGCATGATCTGGATCCGCCGCCAGCGATCGTCGCAACGACTCCTCGGCGTGGTCGAACCGCGATTGCTGGAACAGGAGTTGGGCACGTTCGAAGTGGGGGTTCATAAAGTTTATTAGTTCCAGCGGCGCGTTAAGGTTTGCTGTTCAAGAGAAGACGTGCCAAGAGAAAGATTCCGGTCAGAACAGTTGGGATCAGTATCACGATTGCCGCTAGCGAAACAAAAAAGCGAATTCGCATCCGTGCAATTCGTCGGCCGTGATCGTGAAACGCTGCTTGGGTTGGCTCGATTCCGAGTGCCGTATTGAGATGTAGAGCGGCAGCCCGAAAATCTTTTGCATCCAATTTTCCCAGAGACAGCAAGTAGTGCGCCCGAGCGAACTGCGGGTCAATCTGCAATACGGCTCGAAGCAAGCTCGCGGCTTTGTCATGTTGACCCGATAAAACGTAGCCAGCGGCTTTCGTGCATAAATGGTGAGGATGATTCTGCGAAAGGCCGACCGCCACTTCGCTCATCTCAAAGCCGAAACCGAAATTACCGAGGACAAAAGCCACGATAGCAAGCATATCGTAGCCGTCGGGGTTATCGGGACCCAGCCGAACTGTCTCGCGAGCCAAACGCTCCGCGTCCGATAACCTCTGTTCATTTAGTTCGACCAAGGCGAGCCAGTAGCATGTCAACATCTGTTCCGGATCAGCTTGAAGAGCTTCTTCAAGCCACTTCCGAGCCCCTGGCATGTCACCCTGACGAAACCGGCAATGGCCGAGCATCGCTTTCGCCAATGACAGGTGTTCCAGGATGAATGGATCGCTCAATAACTGACGTTCGGCCAAATCGGGCCGGTTTTGCTCGAACAACAAGAGATGCGCTCGTTCGATCATCACAACTTCATGTACTTCACAATGTCATCGTAGATGCCCCCCTGGTTCGCGTAGAGAGCGTAATTGCGGGCGGTGGCGAACCATTCTCGCGTCGAGGCTTTCACTTGGCCGAGGGCGGCAGTCAGGTCCTTGGTCGTCAGCGGTTTCGGGATGCCGTCTTTCATCGCTTCGCGGAGCTTGTTCTCGATCGCGATATCGAGAACCGCCTTCAGGTCAGCGCCCGAAAAGTGGTCGGCCTTCTTCGCCAGGTAATCGTAATCGATATCGCCGATCGGTTTGCCCTGGCACTGGATTCGTAAGATTGATGCACGCGCCGGCGCGTCGGGGGGCGGCACGAAGACGATGCGGTCGAACCTGCCCGGCCGGCGGAATGCCGAATCGAGGTGCCACGGCGCGTTGGTGGCGGCCAGGATCAGGATGCCATCGTTGGAGAGGTTGACGCCGTCGAGTTCGGACAGGAACTGGTTGATGAGGGCTCGGGCGGAACTTTGCCGCATGTCGGCCCGGCTGGCGGCGAGGGCGTCCACTTCGTCGAAGAACAGAACGCAGGGCCGATTGCGGCGGGCCTGTTCGAACAGTTCGTGCAGATTCTTTTCGCTGCTGCCCAACCACATGTCGAGAACGTCGTTGATACCGACCACGATAAAACCGGCCTTCACTTCGCCAGCGGTGGCGCGAGCGAGGTGCGTCTTGCCGCATCCGGGCGGACCGTACATGAGGATGCCGCCGCCGATCGATTTGCCGTAGGCCTTGTAAAGGTCGGCATGCGTCAGCGGGTGGATGATCTTGATGCGGATCTCGTCTTTGACGGCCTCCATGCCGCCGACATCCTTGAAGGAGACGGTCGGGCGTTCAATCTCGACCGACGGCATTTCGTTGCCGCTTTCGAAGCCGACATGAACGCGGCCGTCGCTCACTTCGCTCTCGACCGGGTCGGCCCCGATGCCCAATCGGCCCGCGAACTCGAGATCGGCCACGCCCGCATCCAGATCGATCCCCGTCTTGTACTGGCGCACGGCACGTTCGACGTCGCCCGCCCGGAAGAGTAGCTTGGCGTGGAGAACGTAGGCCTTCGCCGGCGTGTCCAATTTTTTCAACAGATCTTCGAGGATGACGAGAGCCGGGCTGTTCTTACCTTGCCGGTAGTAGACATCCGCCAGGCCGACGCGGAAACCGAGATGATTGGGCGAGCCGGCAATCGCTTGCTTATATTCTTGCTCGGCCTCGTCGAGCCGGCCGAGCCCGACCAGAGATTCCGCCAGGTGTTGACGTAGCGGAAGATTCTCGGGCGAGTGCTTCAAGGCATCGCGCAACATTTGTAGAGGGTCGGTCATGACGGATCAATGCGGTGGGCAAACCCAAATGGTTTGGGATTAGAAAACGAAAAAGCCGAGAGATCACCCCCGAAGCGTCGCCCAGTCACTTCGGAAACAACCGTCTCGGCAATTGAATTAGATCATTGGAAGGAACGTGCCGCAAGGAAAAAGCGGCACGAAATTTATTCCCCGAGTCAAACATCTCTCTGGTGTCGGTCAAACCCGATCAATCACTTCGAATCCTTCATGAGTTCCAGCATCGCCTCGCCCATTGCCTTGCCGATGCGGTTGAACCAGATGGCGCTGCCAAGATAGTGGTAAGGAAAGTCGCCACCGGTCAATTTCCACTGCTCGGCGTTTTGCCGCCAAGTGGGAAAGAGTTCTTCGGCAGCTTTATCGACTAACACGTCCGTGCGAATCGCCTTCACATTGCCTTTGAATTCGGGGATTTCGTTCATCGAGAGTTGCGCCTTCTGGATCGTGAGCATCGCGCCGGTGGCCGGCTTCGAACCGTTTTGGCCCATCACTGCGATCACAAATGGGAGCTTCGGCGTTTGCAAATCCTTGCGGACATCGCGGATGAAATGGGCCATGTTCGATGCATACTCGTCCTGGGCTCCGTACTGATCGTTCCAGCCCTGAAACCACACGAAACCCGCGAGTTCTAGCTTCTTACCTTTCAGTGCCGGAAACAACGTGGCGTGGTTGTCCATCACGTCTTTCACTTCCGCCATCATGTTGCGATAGGACGATCCATACGGCTTCTTGATATCGTCCATCGTCGGCAACGGGGCGTCCTTTTTGTTCTTCTCGTTGGCTTTTTTGACGTTCGCCTGGGCCTGATCGAGTTCCTTCTGAAGCACCGCCTCCGCGGGGAGCCCGGCCGACGGCGAACGGAAGAGTTTATAGAGCGAGTGCCCGCCCCACGCAGCCTTGATCAGGATGACCGGTTCCTCGAAGTGATTGCCCATCGCCGTGCCGAATTCCAGCTCGGCACCCGTGCGGCCGGGTGAACCGTAGCCGACAGTGAGTCCGCCCTTGCGCTCGAGGAATTTGATGAATACGTCGTCTCGAACAATCCATTTGTCGTCTTTGCGAAGATGCGCGAAAAGCTCCTTGGTTTTCGAATCCGTGGCCTGGTGATCGAGCAGCATGTTGGGTGCCTTCCCCTCCATGTTCGATTGCCCGGCCAGGATGAATACCTTCACCGGCTTATCGGCGGCTTGGAGCGACGTGAGCACGAAGAAACATGTGAAAAGGAAAGCGAACAAGTAGCGGTACATTAAAAACCCTCGAATGTTTGGGAATGCGTGAGGTTGTTCTACCGATAGCGAACAATCCGTGAAGTCGCGACGCGAAGTCTTCGGAGCGCAACGCTCTGTCCCCCGCTCGCGTTGACACGCTGCGCGGGTAAAGCGCTCCGCTCCGAAGACTCCGCGTCGCGGCTTCACGGTGCTATTTCTTTGGCAGCGTCTCAACGAATCGAATTGCTCGCTGGATCCAATTCCGCAACTGCTCGTCTTCCTCGATACCTTCCGGGGCGACCAGTACCCAGCCTTTCATCGCCCGGCCGGTGATGTCGAACTTCCGGACGTGTGTTTCGAGCAACGCGTCTTCGTAAGCCTCGGGACCGACACGGACGATCAGCGACTCCTTCCAGACGCCCACGAGCATGTTGCCGTTGAGCAGAAAGCCGATGCTGCCGAACATGTTCTTGGATTCGATGCCTTGTGATTGAGTCAGGGACTCGCGAATGCATTCGGCTAAGGATTCGTCGAAGGCCATGGTTTGCTCCGATCTTTTTACCGCGCAAAGAGTACTCAGTGTTTTGCGCGGCCTAGGTTGATCGTATCAGTTGGCAACGCTGGACACGCCAATATGAAACAGCTTGACCGTGGGAAATCGATTGACCAATGCAACGGGCCAGTAGATACTGATCCCATACGAACCGCCTCCTCCCTCCCTCTCCATTAATTGAAGCAAATGCGAAACATATCTGTTTGTGTCATGGCTTTGTTCATCGTCGGATCCGCGACCATCAGCGCGCCGAATGATCCCGCGCCGCCGGCTGCCGCGAAAGAATTTCGCGAGATCGCTATGCCGTTCATCGAAAAACACTGCATGAGTTGCCACGGCGAGAAGAAGGCCCAGGCGGGGTTTCGCATCGATAAGCTCAGTGCGGATTTCTCGGCCGCGAAAATGGCCGAGCAGTGGAAGGAAGTGATCGACCGGATCAACTCCGGCGAGATGCCGCCGAAAGAGAATCCCCGGCCCGATGCCAAGCAAGCGGCGGCATTGGTCGCCTGGGCCAACGGCCAATTGCGCGACGTGGAACTAGCTGCGAAGAACGCCGGCGGCCGAATTCCGATGCGCCGGCTCAATCGCGACGAATTCGCCAACACCGTCCGCGATCTGCTGAAACTCGATGAGAAGATCGTTCGGCCGCTGACGGAAGAGTTACCCGCCGACGGCAAGGCGGAGGGTTTCGATCGCCTCGGCGTGGCCCTCTTCTTCGACCAAGCCCAGATCGAGCGAAGCCTGGCGGCGGCGGAGAAGATCGCGTCGAAAGCGATCGTCACCGAGCCGCCCAAGGTGAACCGCCGATTCTCAAACTACGACGATCTGCGAAAACGGCCGCCGCCGGAAATGGTCGAAGTGTTTCCCGGCTTCACGCACAAAATCCCGCGCGGTGCCAAGGATCGCATTGTCAAGGATGCGTATATCGAGCACATTCAAGGATACCCAACGTACCGCCGAGAGTACGAAGGCTGGGGCGTGATCGATCATTTCGCACTCAATCAGGTTGTCACGCAGGACGGCTATTTTCGCGTTCGCGTTAAGGCGAAGGTCGATAATCGCGGTCGCACCGAGAAGAACAAGTTTCGACTGCAATATGGGATGAACTCGCCGATCCAGGTGGAAGTGGAAGTGGAACTCGATCCGTCGGGCACGACCGAAGCAGTGATGTTTTTGCGCGGGCCCGTGAACGGCGAAGTCAAGGGGCCGCAGGTCTTTAGCTTGCTCTGGAACCACACGGAAAAGGCGGTGATTCCCGAGGCGAAATACAAGATCCAATTTTCGAAATGGACGGCCCTGCGCGGCAAGATGGAACAGGCCGCCGCCAAACGGGTGCCGCAAGCGGAGATGGACGAACTCAAGAAGCAGCGCGACGTGTTGGAAAAAGAATTCAATGCCTGGACCGGGGTAGCAAACGTTTACAACCCGGAGATGGATGTCGAGAAGCTGCCGCGGCTCCAGATTGAATCGATCGAAGTGGAAGGCCCGATCCAGAAGGAATGGCCGCCCTTCAGCCATAAAGCCCTCTTTTTCGCCGGCGACGAGCGGAAAGACCTCGCTTACGCTCGGGAGATCTTCGAGAAGTTCCTGCCCCGCGCCTATCGCCGGCCGGTCACCAAGCAGGAAGTCGAGTCGATCGTCGGCGTCGTCGACGAAGCGATGAAAACCAGCAAGCTCTCATTCGTCGATGCCATGCGCACCGGTTTGCAGCGAGTCTTGTGTGCTCCGAGTTTCCTGTTCCTGGAAGAGCCGAGCAACAATCCCAAACGCCGCACGCTCACCGATTATGAATTGGCCTCACGGCTGTCGTATTTCCTGTGGAGCACGATGCCTGACGAGGAACTCTTCGCGCTGGCGGCCTCCGGAAAGTTGCACGAAAAGACTGTGTTGAATGCCCAGATCAAGCGGATGCTGGCGGACCCGAAAGCGGATCAACTGGTGCGTAACTTCGGCGGCCAATGGCTGTCGGTTCGCGATTACGCTTCGGTGCAGCCGGCCGCCGAGTATCGGAACTACGACAAGATCCTCGAACAATCCGCGTGGGAGGAACCGTACGCGTTCTTCGCCGAGGTGCTGAACAAGAACCTGCCGATCACGTCGTTCATCGACAGCGACTTCGTCGTCATCAACGAACGCCTTGCGAAACACTACGACATCCCGGGCGTCAAAGGCCCGGAGTTCCGCCGCGTGGCCATCAAACCGGAAAATCATCGCGGCGGCGTCCTCGGCATGGCGGGCCTGATGACCTATCTCGCCGACGGCACCCGCACGCTCCCTCTCCGCCGCGCTTCGTGGGTGCTGCGTGAAATGTTCAACGATCCGCCGAACAATCCGCCGCCAAATGCCGGCGACATTCAACCGAACACAGCAGGCAAGAACCTGACGGTCCGCCAGCGCCTCGAACTGCACCGCCGCGATGCGATCTGCGCGTCGTGCCACGCCAAGCTCGACCCCTTCGGCCTGGCTCTCGAAAACTACGACGCAATCGGCCAATGGCGCGAGCGTTTCAACGGCGAAGGCTTCCGCGGCACCAATGGCCCCGTCCTCGACGTCAGCGGTGCCTTCCCGGACGGCAAGCAGTTCAAAAGCCTCGAAGAATACAAAGCCGGCCTGATGTTCCGCAAAGAAAAGTTCGCCCGCGCCTTCAGCACCAAACTGCTCACCTACGCCCTTTGCCGGCCCGTAGGGTTCACCGACCGCGAACTCGTCGATTCCCTGGCCGAGGAGTTGAAGAAGAACGAGTACCGGATGCACTCGCTGATTTATGCGATTGTGGGGAGCGAAGCGTTTGGGATGAAGTAGGTCACGAGTGTCTGTTGAATAGGAGAAATAAAATGTCTCTGACAATTCCAGTCGATGTACAGCAACGCATGAACGTCTTATTGAGGACGGGACTTTACGCGTCGGAGGAAGATATCTTGCGTGCTGCCGTCACGGCACTCGAAGCGCATAACGCCGACATGGCGGCCATTCAAAACGGCATAAACGAAATGAAGAATGGACGCTATCGGTCGTTTGGTGATTTCGATGCAGAATTTCGTAAGCGGAATCAAGTTGAGAGCGGTGCATGAATTTCCGCGTCACAATTACCGAGCAGGCGGAGGGCGAAATTCAATACGCCTTCAACTGGTGGGCGAAAAATCGCTCGAAAAGCGAAGCCGATCGATGGTACGCCGCCTTGACCAAGGCCATTGCCGAATTGTCGGAGAACCCAAAAAAAGCATGGCCAATCCCGAGAGCAAGATCGCTTTGCCTATGAGATTCGCGACCTCCTATTTGGAATTGGTCGCCGTCCAACGCACCGCGCGGTATTCGCGATTCGTGACGAAGAGGTTGTTGTCTTGACCCTTCGTCATGTGGCTCAACGATACATTTCAGTAGACGACATTGCGAACTAGTTATTCACCTACGCCCCTTGTTGCGGGGCGGCTAGTCGGTGAACTCGAAACCCCAGTTGGAATACGCTTTCTACGTACCACACTCTCCGGTATACTGCTCCCATCGAATCGATTTCCTTGCGACTGAACCAAACCGACCTGGGCTCCGCTCATGAACATCCTCCACAACCGCCAACCGATCCCGCGCCGCACCTTCCTGAAAGGTGCCGGGATCTCGCTCGCTCTGCCGTGGCTCGATGCCATGAGCATCGGCCGTAACTCGGTGGCGACGGCGGGTTCGATGGCGGCGGTTGAGACGCCGCGGCGGGCGGTATTTTGCTTCTTCGGGCTGGGCATCAATGGCCGGGATTTCACGCCGGCGGATACAGGGCTGAAATATACCGTCACGCCGATTCTCAAGCCGCTCGAGGCCCTGCGCAGCGACTTCACCGTCATTTCCGGGCTGAAGCTGACCTACTCCGGCGGCCATGTCGGCGATCGCACCTATCTCACCGGCACCAACACGCGCGGCGTGGGAGTGAAGCTTCGCGTGTCGTGCGATCAGGAACTGGCCCAGGCGGTCGGGCGGCAGACGCGGTTTCCGTCGCTGGCGCTGACCATCCGACGCGGCACGGGTTTCGGCGGCAATCAGGATCAAACGCTCTCGTGGAGCCCCAGCGGCACGCCGATCCCCGCCGAGAATCGTCCGCATCTCTTGTTCGATCAACTGTTCCGCCCCGACACGCCGCAGACGCTCAATCAACGTGAGGCGGAATTCATCCGCCGGGCCAGCGTGCTCGATTCGCTGCGAGAACAGGCAAAGAAGTTGAGCGATTCGCTCGGCAGCGACGATCAGCACAAGATGGACGAATACCTTACCGGAATTCGCGATCTCGAACGGCGGATGCAAGATGAGAAAGACTGGCTCCGCAAGCCGAAGCCGAACGTGGCCGCGTTGACGTTTGGCAAGGAACAGGGCCTCGATCCCGATAAGGCCGGCCTCGAATATCGCCGTTATCAACGACTGATGTACGACGTCATCACCTTGGCCCTGCAGACCGATAGCACACGCGTGATCTCGTACCTGGCCCGCATGGACGGCCAAGACGGCACCGGTTCCTGGAAGGAACTCGGCAACCCGTACAACTACCACGAAATGACCCACCACGGCGAAGACCCCGACAAGCTGAAGTGGTTTACAAAGGCCGACATCTACTACATGGAAGACTGGGCCTACTTCCTTAACAAGCTGAAGGCCGTCAAGGAAGGCGACGGCACGCTGCTCGACCACACGCTGGTCTCCTACGGCAGCAGCGGCGGGGCGATCAACGCCCACCACAATCATCATCTCCCCGCGATGCTCGCCGGCGGTTCGCGCCTGGGCGTCAAGCATCAGGGGCACATCATCAAAGAAGACGTACGCCTCGGCAACCTCTGGAGCACGGTGTTCGACCGCATGAACGTGCCCATCCCCAAGGATTTCCAGGGGGGCGAAGCGAACGGGATCATCAAGGAATTGGTGTAGCTACCCCCAAGCCCCGAGGTGAGGCTCTGCAAACGGGGATCAGACTGCTATCCCCGAGGCTCGCAGAGCCTCACCTCGGGGCTTGGGTTGAATTTAACTGGAGTCGACTCCATGCTGCGAACTCTCTCCTTACTCGTCGCATTTCTCGCATTCAATCTTTACCTGCCGGCCCAGGTGCGTGTCACGCCCGCCAAATCGAAAGGCGGCGATAAGCAGGGCGAAGCTTGGGCCGAGGTGCCCGAGTTGTTCAAAGGCATCAAGATCCCGGAATGGCAGATTCCGACCGATCGCAAACGCTGGGAAGAGACCGACCGGGCAAAAACGCGCGCGACGCTCCTTCAATGCATGGGTGAAATGCCCGCCCGGCCCGATCCGAAAAAAGTCCGCGTGATTTCACGCGAGGACAAGGGCGAGTACTTCCTGGAGATAATCGAGTTCCACAACGGCGTCGACATGGTGGTGCCGGGGATCGTCGTCATTCCCAAGAAGGTCAAAGGACCGGCACCGGCGGTCATCGGCATGCATGGGCATTCCGGCTCCAAGAATGAGTATCTGCCTAATCTCGAGAACCCACTATCGATGGGCTGGATGCTCGTCCAGAAAGGCTTCGTCGTTGCCGCCATTGATGGATACTTCAACGGCGATCGCGTCGGCAAGGGACCGGGCGGAGCCAATCTCGACAAGGGAGCCTATCCGCAGGAAATGAGCCTGTTCAAATTGCACCTCTGGCAAGGCCGCTCGTTGTGGGGCATGATGGTTCGCGATGAGCAATGCCTGATCGATTACCTGGAAACCCGCACGGAAGTGGACAAGTCGCGCATCGGCGTAACGGGCATGAGCATGGGCTGCACGCGGGCCTGGTGGGTGTCGGCCGTCGATGATCGCGTTCAGGCCCAAGTCGGCGTCGCCTGTTTCACGCGTTACACGGAACTCATCGCACACGGAAACCTCCGCCGGCATGGAATCTATTACTTCGTGCCCGGCGTCTTCAAGCACTTCGATACCGAGGCCATATTCAGCCTTTCCGCTCCGAAGCCCAATCTGCAACTCTCCGGCGATCAAGACGGCGGTGCCCCCACCGACGGCGTGATCGCGCTCGAAAAGAAACTCGCCGACGTCTACAAGATGTACGGCAAACCGGAGAACTTCCGCAGCGTGATCTACAAGAATACTGGGCACGAATACCTGTCGGAGATGCGGCACGAGATGGTCGATTGGTTCGTGAAGCACCTCAAGCCGTGAGGCCGGGTCGAGACTCTTCATTCACGCCCACTCTGGCGTACAGCAGTCGCAACTGTAATGATTCGTACCGCCGCTTGGCGAAAATCTCGGCGGCTGCAACTTTTTCAGGCGTCCGGTGCCCGAATTGGTGCAATCGGAGGAAAAAAAAGAATTCGTCGCCAGCCAATCTTCAGCCAATTCTGGACATTCTTCTCATGTTTTTGTTACCCTAATCTGATCGGCATGCGCGTTGCACTTTTCGGCTTACGAACGCGGCAGACATTCTCTCTGTCGGGTGATGGTACTTCGCATGCCGTGAGATATTCATGGATCTTGACCTGGGTATGACGATCGAAAATTCTCCGACCCCTTCGAACGACAGCGAACGCGAAGCCCCAACGCGGGACGGCCGTTCGTCGAACGGCGAAAGCCGGGACGAGGCCG
>JAIOQJ010000650.1 GCA_021413475.1 Planctomycetota bacterium
CTGCGACGGACGCTCGATGATCTCAAGTGCCCCAATCTGAAGGTCAATTTCGACCCGGCCAATATGATCTTGTACGACATGGACGACCCGCTCAAAGTCCTCGAAATACTCGCGCCGGATATTCGCACCGTTCATGTGAAAGACGCCAACCGCACTACGGTGAAAGGCACCTGGGGCGAGGAAGTGCCGCTCGGCAAGGGCCAGGTCGATATCCGCAAGTTCGTGCAGACGCTGCGAAAAGTCGGCTATCGCGGGCCGTTGTTCATCGAGCGCGAAGTCGGCGATCAGAAGCAGCGTTTCGACGACATCGCCGCCGGGATCCAGTTCGTCCGCGAGAGTCTTCGATCGTGACGGGCGACAAGCTTCCAGCTTATCACAGCGATTTTCGACGAGTTGGAAGCTTGTGGCCACAATCAGAAAAACGTTCCCTGGGGTGCCGCCATGCGCCGTCACTTACCGATGATCGCGCTGGTATTCATCGCGGGTTGTTCCAGCGAACTCAAGGAATATTCCCCGGACGGCACGTTTCAGATTTTGTTGCCTGACACGCCGAAAATGGATTCTTCGGAACATGCGTCCGGATTGAAAACCAAGACCTACCGTGTCGAGGAACGGGGCGGAATCTACATTTTCAGCGTCACGGACTACCCGGACGGCGACAAGTTTATTCCCGCGGAGATCGAAGGTCGCTTCAAGGCCATTCGCGAAACTCTTCTCGAACAGCACAACGCCAAGCTCGTCAGTGAGAGCGAAACGAGCATGGCCAACGGCCCAGGGAGGGCTCTCGAAGCAACTCTCACGACACGCGAAGGTCGCCTGCGGTCACGATTCTATCTCATCAAAGGCAAGCTCTATCAACTCACCACCATCGGCGTGAACAGTTGGTCCGACTCGGACAGCGTCCGGCGGTTTTTGGATTCGCTGCAGATTGTTAACCCGACGCGCTAGCGAGGAATGAAGCGTCCCTCGCTGGCGCGTCGGGTTAACCTTGAGCAACCGCCGCACGCGGCCGGATCGTCAGCAACAACAATCCCGTGATCAAAATGAAGCCCGAAGCGAACTGAAACGTTCGGCCGAAGGGAACGTTCGCATCTTTCAGCAGGCCGCCGATGTAGGTCATCAGACCGCCCGTGGTGGTTCCAACGAAATTGAGCATGCCATACCCCGTTGCCCGGTAACGCGGATTCGCCACGATGCAGACAGCCGGCATCAAGTTCGCATCGAGTCCGCCCTGCCCCATCCCGACCACCACCACCGCGAAAATCAGCACCGGGACGGCCGACGAGAAGCCGGCCAAAAACAAGCACGGAGCGGCCGCGAGAAAGCCAACCGCGGGGACGATCATGCGCGCTCGTGGATTCCGCATGGCCCAGTGATCCGAAATCGTACCCGCGATCAACATCCCCACGAAAGCCGCCGAGTTGAACGCCATCGCCCCATAGATCCCGGAACGCCCCAGGGCGACACCCATCTCCGTATTGAAGAACGTCGGCAGCCAGCTTTTGATGGTCCAGTATGCGGCCCCCATCGTCGCGTTCATGATGAGCAAGATCACAAAGCCGCGGGACTGAAGTAGCCCGCCAATCGCTTCGCGGATCCGGGTCGGTTTCGCATTGGCGTGATGAAGTTCCGTCGCTTTGGGCATCGGCAACAGGAACGCGATCACGAACGCATAACCCACACCCAGCAATCCGAAGAGTTGAAAGCCGAAGCGCCAGCCTTCTTCTTCCGCGATCCAGCCACCGAGCCCGCCGACGATCGAGCCAACGTAGGTTCCGCTAAGATGCAAGCCCGTCGCGCGCGAGCGAGTCGAGCCTTGATGGTATTCGACGATCAACGCGAGGGCGGCGGGAATGTAAAACGCCTCGCTGACGCCCATGATGGCACGGGCAATCAGCATCTCCTCGAAGGTGCGCACGTACCCGGTCAAGAGCGTGGCCAGCGACCAGACGACGAGGCTGCCGACGATCACCTTCTTACGGCCGAAACGATCGGCAACGAATCCCGCCACCGGACTGCAAATGCCGTAGACCCAGAGAAAAATGGAGGAGAGCAAACCGAATTGAGAATCACTGAGAATCAGGTCGGCCTTGATCGGCTTGCCCATCGTCGTGATGAGTTGGCGATCGAGATAATTCAAGAGCGCGACGACCCAGAGAAGGCCGACAACGACCCAGGCGTTTTTGGTGGTCATGGAGAGGATCAAATTCGAAGACTTTAGCCACGGATTGAACACAGATGAAACACGGATGAAATCCAGAAGATTATCAGTCTAGGCATTATCCGTGTTTCATCTGTGTTCAATCCGTGGCTAAAATTCCTTGGTCACGCTTCCGCGGAAACTTCCCAGCCCTTGCGATATTCTCGCTTGATGAACTGGTCGGCGTCCTTGTTGTTGGAGCAGCGGAGGTTCGGGCCGTCCCATTCGAGCTTCTTGCCCGCGCGAATGGCCACGTTGCCGAGCAGGATCGCCTCGGTCAACATGCCCGCGATTTCAAAGTTCGAGTACGCGATCTCTGGCTTGCCTTCGCGAATGGCGGCAACCCACTCTTCCTTCATCCCCGCATCACCCTTGCCATTCATTGGCAGTTTTTCGGGCTTCGTGGTGTCGATTTCCGAGAGGCCTTCGCCAACAAGAACGAATTTGGCACCGTAATCGTTCGGCGAGAACAAAATGCCCTTCTCACCCACGAGGATCGAGCCGCTACCGGCGAGTTTCTCGTCTTTCTTCAACACTTTGGCGAGGAGTTCTTCAGGCGGCGTTACCTTCTTGCCTTCGCGCTGACCTTCGTACCAATTAAATTTGACCGGGGGCAGGTCGCCGCGCGAAGGGAAATCGATCACCACGTGCGCCCACGACGGACACGTTTCCGTATTAACGTCTCCCGCCTCGGCAACCACGGAGGTCGGGTAGCCGAGTTTCAAGGCACGAAACGCGAGGTTGGCAGTGTGGCAGGCCATATCGCCGATCGCACCGGTGCCAAAATCCCACCAGCCGCGCCAGGCGAAGGGATGGTAACCGGGAGCATAGGCTCGCATGGGGGCGGGCCCGATGAATTCATCCCAGTGAACGCCCTTGGGAACCGCGAATTCGCCCTTGGGACGAGCCATCACTTTGGGTGCTTGCGGCCAAATCGGCCGATTGGTCCAGACATGGGCTTCCTTCACGGGCCCGATCAAGCCGGCCTGGATGATTTCGACGCCGCGGCGCAGCCCGTTCTCGGCGGAACCCTGGTTGCCCATCTGGGTGCAAACGCCGTATTTCTTGGCCGTTTCACGCATCACGCGTGCTTCGAAGACCGAATGCGTCATCGGCTTCTGGACGTAGACATGTTTCTTCATCCGCATCGCCATCACGGCGGCGGGAGCGTGCGTGTGGTCAGGCGTGCTGACGACGACGGCATCGATGTTCTTGCCCATCTCGTCGAGCATCTTGCGGAAATCGAAGTACTGCTTGGCCTGGGGAAATTCTTTTCCCTTCTTGTCGAGGCGAGAGTCTTCGATGTCGCAGATGGCGACCATCTCGCCAAGTTTGCCGGCCTGGCTGCTATCGCCGTCGCCCTTGCCGCCGATACCGATGGCGGCCATGCGAATCTTTTCGCCCGGCTTGTCGGCAGCCCGAGCGGCCGAGAACGCGTCGGCCGTGAAGAAGTAACCGAGCGACGCGGCGGAACCCGACAGGAATAGTCGGCGATCGATGGGTAGCATCATGGAGAGAGTCTCCGATAAAGAGAGTGAATGAACGAGCGGATATGGTGAATAGTGTAAGAGCCGCAGGCGGACACCGCACCGAATATCGAAAAAAGAAACAGCCCACGGGGATGACCCATGGGCTCGTGACTTCGGCGGCGACGAACCGCTTTAGTTATCGGTCGGCTTTTTCCGGGGGGTGAATTCCCGCTTCACTTCGAACGGTTCGCCGGTCAAGTCTTTCCATT
>JAIOQJ010000757.1 GCA_021413475.1 Planctomycetota bacterium
ATGGTGAACGCGAAAGTCTGCAAAGCCCTCTGGAGCAAAGTGATCCCGGGCATCCTCGACGAGTTCGATTGCCCGAACATGCTGAAACTCTTCGCCGGCCGGCCGCTCTTCATCGCCAACGGCGATAAGGATGGCAACTGCCCGATCGAAGGGGCCCGCATCGCCATCAAGTCGGTGGAAGAAGCCTACAAAAACGCGAACGCCAGTGAAAAATTGAAAGTGATGATCGGTGAAAACTTGCCGCACACGATAACGCCAGAACATCGGGCGGAGGCGCTGGCGTTTTGTGAGAAGTGGTTGAAGAAATAGAAGTGAATATGACGAGCGGGGTTGCGAAAGCGCCCCGTGCTTTTCTATTAAAAAACACGGGGCGCTTACGCAACCCCGCTCGTTTGTGCCGGCTCGCCAAGATCACTTCTTCCCTTCTGCTTCATCCACCAATTTGGCAACGGCGGCTTCTATCTTGGAACTCTTACCACCGCCAATCCAGCGTTGACGGATGTTGCCCTGGTGATCAATCAAGACAAAAGTCGGATAGCTCTCGACCTTCCAATTGCTGGCAATTTTGTGCCCTTCGTCCAGGATGTTCGGCCAGGGGAGATTGTCGCTTGCTAGAAAACGCTGCAAGTCTTCTCGCTTATCGACACTGACGCCGAGAATCGCGAACGGCCGGCCTTTGAATTTGTTGAGCATGTCGCGTTCGTGTGGAATCTCGCGGACACACGGGCCGCACCAGGTCGCCCAGAAATCGACGAGTACCACTTTTCCCTTGAACTCGCTCAGGCGAATCGACTTCCCGTCGACCCCGCTGCCACTGATTTCCGGAGCCGTCTGGCCGGGAGGTGCTTCGCTTTCGCTTTCTTGCTGGCAACCGGAAATCGCGAATGCCGTCACAAGGAGGGCTGCGGTCCAAATTCGTCGTGGCATCATTTTCTCCGGGGCGATGGCGATCGAATTCGTGTTCATCTCCCCATTATACCTCAAAACAACCGCAACTGACGCGATTGCTTCGCCAACTCGTCGGCCAATTGCCGTTGCGGGGTGCTGACAGGGTAACTGGCCCACTCGGCGGGCTCCAGCCAGCGGGCGTCGAGATAGTGCTCGTCGCCGATTTTTCCCGAACGGAACTGGGCGTCGAGGCAAACCATCGTGATGCGAAAGCGAGTGACGGCGTGGCGAATTGTCATGATCTCGGGACCAAGCGTCGCCTTGATGCCGAGTGTTTCCGTTAATAGCCGCCTCGCCGCGTGTTCAAGAGTCTCTTTCTTCTCCAAAGTTGTGTGCGGAAATTCCCACATGCGGGCCCAGCGGCCGGTGGCGGGTCGTTGAACTAAAAGAGCCTTTGAACCATCACGAACCACGACGGCGACCTCGCGCACCTGCTCGGCAACCGTGCGGGGGGCCTTCGCTGGAATCTCGTTTTGCAGACCCGCTTGAAAAGAACCACAATCGGCCGCGACCGGGCACTCGTCGCAGCGGGGCGACGATGGCATGCAGACAAGCGCGCCCAGTTCCATCATGGCCTGGTTGAAAGTCCCAGCGTTCTTGCGAGGCACGAGTGCCTCGGCGGCCTCCCAGAGCCATTTTCGCATGGGTGTGCTGGTGGGATCGTCACGTCGCGCGAATAGGCGAGAGAGAACGCGCAATGTATTCGCTTCGACGATCGGCATCGGTCGATCGAAGGCCTGCGAGAGGACGGCTCCGAGAATATATCGGCCGACGCCGGGCAATTCCCGCCAAACGTCGGGATCGTCGGGCAGCATTCCCCCTTGCTCGACGAGCAGCTTGGCCGAGCGATGCAAGTCACGTGCTCGGCGATAGTAGCCGAGCCCTTCCCAGGAACGGAGGACTTCTTGTTCGTCGGCATTGGCCAACGCGGAAAGAGTGGGGAATTGGGTGAGAAAGCGTTCGAAGCGCGGGATCACAGTGGCGACCGTGGTTTGCTGGAGCATGACCTCGCTGACCCAGATTCGGTATGGGTCGCGATTCTGGCGCCAGGGAAGATCGCGTTGTTGGCTGGCGAACCAACGAAAAAGCCGGCGACGAAACGAGGTAAGCCGCCGGCTTTCGAGTAATTCGCTGTTCATGAAAATCGGCTTACCGCTCAAGTGCGAGGCCGACGCATGTACTTCGAGAGGATATCAGCGGCCGCTTTGGCGGTATCGGAAACAACAGGTTTACCCGCGGGCTTGTTCGTCGCCGGGCCGGTCGCGGGTATGTCCATCACGGTGTTGCCATCGGGAATAACAGCTTCGGTGGTGGGGGTGTCGCCGCCGCTATCCTCCATCGCCAGCATCATGGCCGCGGCGGCGTCCGAGTCTTCGTTGTCATCGGAGAAGATCGAAGCCGACGATTGATTCGCGGGCGCTTCCACGGGCTCCACGACCGTGGCCGGGGCGACAACCGTCTTGACCACCGCTTTCACGGTCGGTCTTGGCACGGCGGCTTCGACCTTGACGACGAACTCAAGTGGACCGACCTTCAACTTGTCGTCGTTGGCCAGTTCACGTTCGCCGCTGACTTGTTCACCGTTGATGAAGGTGCCGTTCGTGCTGCCGTAATCGCGAGCGACGACTTTCGCGCCGTTCGTGAAGATGCCACAGTGTTGTTTGCTGATGGCGGGGCTGGCAGGCCGTAAATTACAATGGGGGTCCCGGCCAATCAGGAAGCTGGCCGTGGCAATAGGAATGATTTTTCCCGCGTGCACGCCTTGTGCGACCACAAGACTAACTTTCATCATAACGACCTCTTGAAAGTGACGAGAAGCCGATGAATCCGTTATATAAGTACGTCAGAAAATCGAGGACGGCCCGAATGAAAATTCGGGTCGAACGCGAACACACGGTGGACGACGGGTGTCGATTCCTGCCGCACGCATGACAGGAGTCGAGATCCGCGGCTGACAAACTGAACGGAGCGTCAAAACAATCGGGTTGGAGAACGAATCCCCAACTACCGTATAATTTCGACAGTCGGCTCTACCAATCTGAATTCTAGTCCCGAAGAATCCCAACATGCAAGTACAATGCCGCGATCGGAACCCTCTTTCACTGAAAATTCTTTTTGCCCGGAAGGAATCCCGATGGCTTCCCTTCATTTGTTTTCTCGTGATCGGGTGCGGCCCCAACGTTTCGACAATCGATGTGCCTGCCGCAAAGCCATATCTCGATCAGCACTTACAGATCGCTGCGACGGCTGGTTTCGAATCCGATCTCTTGGAGGATTTCGGCCAATCTTGGGCCGATCAACATGGGGCGAAGGTCAGTTCCACCTTTAGCCCGATTCTGGAATTTCGGGGAGATATTGCCATCGTCAACGCGGCGGAATTGCCGGCCATGGCCGAAAGTGGTCAATTTTTGCCGGTGCCGAGCTCATTCTTGAACAGGGAACATGCTCTCCAATGGGACGGTTTTTTGCCCGATGTTTCCGGCCTGCTGGCGAGCTGGCAGGGTGCGACGTACGGCATTCCGCTGCGCGGAGAAGGCCGGGTGATGGTCTATCGCAAAGATCTCTTCGAAGCCGCGAAACTCGCGCCCCCGCGGACCTGGGAGGACTTCGTCGCCGCCGCGCGGCTGCTGGCGAAACCGGGTCAACCAAGTCTTCCTGTTTTGCCGAGCATAACTGACGCCCGAGAAGCTGTGTTTCAAGGGGGTGCGAACCTCCGTCGATTTGGTGCCCGATCTTTCGGAATGCACACCAGTCTTGAGACCGAGTTCCTGCTCATTGCCGCCTGTTACGATCGGCCGGCGGTTAATCAGGGCGAAGTCGGCAGCCGTATTCCGGATGAACAAATGACTGATCGGCTGTATTCGTTCCTGTATCGGTTGAAGACCGCCGAGCCGCGCATCAACGCACCAGCCTTTCGACATGCGTTCGAATTAATGCGTGAAATGCAGCCATTCCGGGGCGGAAACTTCGGCACCGGTCACGCGGCGCTTGCGATCGTGTCGCTGCGGGAACTGGCCCGCTACCAAGCGATTGGAAGCCCCGTGTGTGGCAAGATCGGCGTTGCCCCGTTGCCGGGTGCGACCTTCACATACGATTTCGACACCGGTGAACGCGTGCCGACTCGCTCGAACGAAGTCAATCGGCTTCCCTATCTCGGCTCGGATATCTGGTACGGGATCGTCGGTCGGAATTGCGCGAATCCAGACATGGCCTTCGCATTCCTGGCCGACTTCGCCAACCCGGAAAAGTATGGTGCGGAAATGATCACCGCGGCAATCTGGGGCGCGGGGCCAACTCGGTCGCTGCATACTGAAGATCGCGTGCGCGGCCTGTGGTTTGGCTACAACCTGACGCCTCGCGAAACCGAATCCCTCGTGAACGCCCTCAAATCGAATCTCGCCACCAGCGTCGTCAACCGCCGCTATTGTTTGCGGCTTCCGAACCAGGAGGCGCATTCGCAAGCGTTCGACCGGATCGTTCGGCCCGCCTTGAAGGCGGAAAAAGCGGATGCGGTGAAAACGCTCGGCGAAGTGAATGACGCGTGGACCGCGCTTTGGAAAGACATCCCGGACGCGCAACGGAAGCGATGGGTCGAAGGGGGTCACGGCTTGGGTAGTCGCACTCGGCCGTAACCTGTCTCGGCATCAGGACCCATTTGACCGAGATCGACGCACGCATCGAGCAACTGTTTCCGAATGTCGGCGGAGCGTGCGACTGGCGCTTTTGACCAGAGCAGGGCCGCGAGACCGGCTGCTTGCGGAGCGGCAGCGGACGTGCCCTGAAATGGTAACGCGCGGATCGCACTCGGGACCGGAACTGTTGCCACGCACTCCGGCTTGATGCCAGGCCTGATCGTTCCGATGGAACTATCCATATCGCGTTCACCCGAGTCGGACACCGCTCCGACGGCAATCACGCCTGCCCCATCGCCGGGGAAAACGATGCTGTTGTTTGGCGAAGCGATTTCCAACTCGGCCCCCAACACGATCAGACGCATTTCTCGTCCATCACCTGATGTCAACTCAACGCGTAACCGATAGGCTCGGTCTTTATCCGGGAGGAATCGAATCGTGCTGCCATACACTCCCCCGACGAGCAATTTCTGCTCGATGCCAATCGGTTTGTCCAGTTCGTCGAGTAATCGAAGCCGATAGGTGGATTCGCGCGGTCCGCTGATTTCGATCGAGACTGCCTGAGTGCCCCAGGGTCGAATAGTGTTGTCGATGCGCCCCGGCTTCCACTCGTGCGACCCATGACCATCATTTCGAAACGGGCCGTTCCAGTGCCGGCGTGCCAGATTACCAGCACTGGCAAAGAAAAGTGCCCCATCGACAAGCTTGTGCAATTCCCGATGGACGTGGCCAGCGCCGTGCCCATCGCTCCAGCCTGGCATGATGATCGAGCAGGAGATGATTGACGCCCCTTGCTCCCGGCACCATTTCACGGCCATTAGAAACGATTCGGGATGATCCGGTTCCCAGTTTGCAAAGAGTAACTTGGCATCTGGTGCCAGCCGGTGGATGATCTCGGCACAGAGAATTCCATGTGTACTATCGCGAGCTTCCAGATCGCCATCTCGGCGAAATGATTGCGTCTTCACTTTAGACGGCAACCCTTTGCCCAGATGCTGCTGATAGCCCCGGAAACCATTGTCGAGGACCGCGACCGTGACGCCGGCACCCTTCAGACCGCGGGCGTGCCAGGCATCGACGCCCAGCAACTCAAGCGGAGCCGCAGCCAATGCTGGCGAATGGCCCAGTCCGAGCAATGCGAGCGTCAGGATGATACGAAGATGCGAGAGTACCATGGGAATTCCGGAGAGACGGAAAGTACTCCTCACACTCCGCGTGAGGCATTACCTCACGCGGAACGTGAGGAGTACTTTGCAGAAGCATCGGCAGGAAAAACCGTCACGCCAAGGAAAACCGGACGAGATGGAGAAGTGAGGCAATCAAGATTCGGGGATATGAGTGTCGATCGCGAGATGCGGATTGGAGAGGATGGGTAAAGGGTGAAAGTGAAAAACGCTCCGCTCCGGAAACCCTGCGCGTCGCGGCTAACCATGTTGTTTGGTTAGCCGCGACGCGCAGGGTTTCCGGAGCGGAGCGTGAACCTCACGCCGCGCCGGCCATCAACGTGTCGGCGCGAAGGGCGGCGGCCTTGTCGGTCTTTTCCCAGGCGAAGGTACTGAGTTCGCGGCCGAAGTGCCCGTGGCGTGCGGATTCACGGTAGATCGGTCGGCGTAAGTTCAGCGATTCGATGATACCCTTGGGCGTCAACTTGAAGTGCTTGCGGATCAAATCGACCAGTTGCGATTCCGTGACACCCGGGGCCACGGTGCCACTCGTGTTCACCCAAATGTTGAGCGGATCGGGATAGCCAATCGCGTAGCTGAGTTGCACTTCGCACTGGCGTGCAAGCTTGGCGGCGACGATGTTCTTGGCGATGTAACGCGCGATGTAAGCAGCCGAGCGATCGACCTTGGTCGGATCCTTACCGCTGAAGGCACCGCCGCCGTGCCGGCCGCGCCCGCCGTAAGTATCGACGATGATCTTACGGCCGGTCAGGCCGCAATCGCCGTGCGGTCCACCCGTCAGGAAGCAGCCGGTCGGGTTGATGTGGCAAGCGATATCATACGCCCCGAGCTTCGGCGGCTTCTTACCGGGGGTCATCAGGACCAGTTTGCCTTTGATCAGGTCGGCTCGGTCGGCCTTGAGCACCGGTGAAATCAGCTTGTCGATGATCTGCTGCCGGGCGTCGTCGGTGAAGTATTGTTGCTTGTTTTTCGTGACCATCACCGATTCATCGTGCTGCGTCGAGAGCACGACGGTATGAATGCGGAACGGCGTGCCGTCCGGAGTGTATTCGACCGTCACTTGGCTCTTGGCGTCGGGGCGGAGCCACTTCAGCTTGCCGGTCTTGCGCAGGTCGGCATGATGGGCGACAAGTCGATGCGAAAGGTCAATCGGCAGCGGCATCAACGTCGGCGTTTCGTCACAGGCAAAGCCGAACATCATGCCCTGGTCGCCGGCACCGCCGACGTCCACGCCCTGGGCGATGTTCGGCGATTGTGCGTGAATCCGGCAATCGACCTGGCAGGTATCGGCCGCGAAGCCGATGTCCGGGTCGATATAACCGATGTCGCGAATCGCGTCGCGAACGATCTTGTCCACGGCGACACGCGTGAGAGGAGCCTTGGTCGTGATCTCGCCTGCCACGACGGCCAGATCCGTTGTGACCAAAGTCTCGCAGGCGACGCGGCTCATGGGATCGTGCGTCAAGCAGAAGTCCAGCACCGCGTCGCTGATTTGATCGGCGACTTTATCGGGGTGTCCCATGGACACCGATTCGCTGGTGAAGAGATAACGATTCGTGCTCACCGCGTACTCCTTGCGGGGAAAAATTTGATTTCCAAAATGCTATCGGCGATTTTAGGGAAGTGTCATGAGTTGGACAATTCAGAAAGTGATAGGGACATAAGTTGTTCGGGCGAGCCGGCACCCGTGAGGGGCCGGAGGAATGTTTTAAGTTGTTCTGGCGAGCCGGCACCCGTGAGGGGCCGGAGGTTGCTACTCCGGCCCCTCACGGGTGCCGGCTCGCCAGTTTTAATCATTTCTTCGAAGGCACTGGCTCCATCGTCACGATGACTTTCGTCTTCAGGGGAGGAATCCGATCTTGCCAGGCAACGAAGCCAAGCTCCGACTCTTCTTTCGAACTCTTCACGGGGAGATCCAGCATCGAATCAGGAAAGTTCGCGATCGAGATTAATTCGCCATTATTGGCACAATAGAACGGGGGCTTCGTCGGATTGTCGGGTTCCTTGAAGAACCGGCTGCCGGCGAAAACCCAATCGTGCGACATCTGTTTCTTGCTGCGTAGATGTTGGATCCATTCCTGGGCCGGCTTCGTCTGCAGCTTGCCATCCTTATTAAACGTGACGGAAACCTTGATGACATCACCGGTAGCCGGCTTGTAAACCGGTACGAACTTCACGGTTGAACCAAACTTGGCCCCGGCAGCAAGCAGCGCGAGGTGGATTTCTCGGCCGTCAACATCCGCTCGCAGAACGGATTCATGTTCCTTCGTATCTTTCTTGCAGAGCAACACTTCGAGCGGCCCCTCTCGCAAACATACCTCGCCGATCACGTGGACTCGGCGAGTGCCGTCTGCCATCTTCTCAAAGAAAATGGACTTTTCCTTATTCAAGGGCTTAAAGCTATCGGGGATCGGGGGATCCTTTTCCGGCGGAACTTCCTTCTCTTCTTCTTCAACTCGGGCGGGCTTCGTCTCTTTTGGTTCATCAGGCATGGGCGAGACGGTTCCGGTGGGATCGGTGCGCTTCACTTCTGGCCAAGGTGTGCGCTTGCCCGTTTCGCGAGGCGTTCCTGTCGGCTTCTCGGCCTGTTCGCGAGGGGGATTCTGCACCACGGGGGCGTTGTTCGTATTGGAAGTGCCGGCCTGATCGCAGCCGCCCAGAGATATCAAGAAGAGTATCGCCAGGGGAGATCGCAAATGGTTCATATGGGGAGTACTCCTCATTATAGGATAGCATGCTGGACGACGGAGAGGCAATCAGCAATTCGAGCAATCGATGTGCCGAGGGATATTTCCGCTGAATGCGAGCGACTTGCGACTTCGCGCACTGATCGAAGCCGTAAGCGGCACCGTCACACGATTCGACATGCTGGTCAAGATTTGATCGCGTGTGGCAGAAAATGAACCAGGCGGCCTCGCTTCGGGGGAAACGAGACCGCCTGGAATCATGGTGTTCACCGACCGGACCGCTCAGGCCGGTGAACGGGGGACATTACTTAACCTTCGGCAGTTCCTCAGCCTTCTTCTCGATCTTCTCAGCCGTGATCGGAGCGGGAGCCGCCGAGCAGGAGCTCGTCGAGCAACCGCTGTCGCAGCTTGAAGCCGTCGAGCAGCAAAGGCGGCTCTGGAACAGCTTCTTGAAGAAACCGTTACCGAAGAGCTTCTTGCGAGCGCAGGGATCGCAAGCCGAGGCACAAGCCGAGGCTGGGCCAGCGGCACAGCAAGCGGACGGAGCCGAGCAAGCGGGTTTGCAA
>JAIOQJ010000758.1 GCA_021413475.1 Planctomycetota bacterium
TTATGGATATTGCCTACCTGCGGACCTTTTTGGCGGTCGCCCACGAGCGCAGCTTTTCGCGCGCCGCCGCGAAAGTGCACCGGACGCAGCCGGCCGTGAGCCAGACCATCCGTCGCCTCGAGGCGGATCTTGGCGAGCAAATCGCGGTAGTTGGTCGACATAGCGTTCATCGTAGCGATTCGACGAAGGGGGGGGCACGCTCTGAGCGAAGCGAAGGGCGTGGATGCAGTCAGCGACTCCATCGCCGTTCCACAGGTGCCAGGATGACGTCAACGCAGGAAGTCACGCCGTTCACTTCGTACGAGGCGTTGAAGATGACCGACCGACGTACACCATCCGTCCGCGAACGGACAAGCTCAGCCGCCGCGGCCCTCGTAAAGCTGACAGCATCGGAAAAACAAAAACGGGCCGCGGTCAGTCTGCAGCGCTCGCTGCAAACGCTATGAACCACCTGAATCGACTTCGGGAACTTCCGTGTTTGAACGGGCTCTCTGTTCGCGCGCTTCCTGCCATCTCGCCGCAACTGAACCGAATTCCTCGACGTAATATCGTAGTGCAACTTCGAGACAATTCGGGTGAACGAGACGCGACGATACGCCGCGACGCTCAACGACCTGACATTCACTTCGGCGCTGCACTTCAACAATCTGTCGGGCGAGGTCGGCTTTGGTTGGCAAACCCCACAACTCAACGATCACCTGTCCACGTTTGTCCCAACAAATCGGTTCGTGGGTATCGATATCTAACGGCAAATCCCCAAACACTTCTCGGACGCAATTCGCGAACGAGTCGGTTAGGGGGCCAGAGACGACAATCGGTTGCGACTGCCATTGCCCAAAGGAGCCGTCAGCGAAAAACCCCAGGGCCAGCTGCAACTAACTCGCTGAACCGACAAGGACTTCCAGCAGGAAGTCATCGTTCCATCCGCAGCCGCGGCGTTTCATGGCGACGCTGTCTTTGCCTGGGTGCTGCTTCAGCAGCGACAGCGCGAACCGATTCAGCCAGGCAAAATTCTCACGGGCGTGCTCGTCGCGGATTCGAGAGCCGTCTTCGCCGAACGTCATGTCGAGCGTCCAGTGACAGCCGTTTTCGATGCCCCAATGGCTTCGCACCGCATGCGCGAACCGCTTGACGCCGACCGGCAAACTGCTGATGTAGTATCGCGTCTCCACCGTCTCCTTGCCGTTTCGCGTGCAGGCCGACACGACGACGCCAATCGACTTCAATCCTTTCCACAATTCCAAGTCCGCCAGATCGCTCGGCGCCGCCATGTGAAAGTAGCTACGGATCTCGTCGCGGCCGTGGGCGGTTTCCGTTGTCATGTGGCGACGAACGTCGATGTCGGCGAAGCCGTTCACGTGATGTTTGTCGATATAGTCAATCACCGCGTTGTGTAAGGTCTCTTGATTGCCTTTGAGAGCCAGCACGTAGTCGGCCTTCTGTTCGACGATCTGAGCTGCGATCGCCTTTTGCGTTCCCATCGCATCGATGGTGATGATCGCTCCCGCGACGTCCACGAGCCGCAAAAGCTCTGGAATCGCGGTGATTTCGTTCGACTTCTCGGCACACGCGACTTGGCCCAACGACAAGCCAAACTCGCTCGCCCACACGCTGACGGAATGAAGCGCCCCGAGGCCATTGTCCGCGTCGTGGCTGCGGCGGGCCGTCTTGCCGTCAATGGCCAAGATCGGCTGCTCGACGCCGGTTTTCTCTGCCGCCGCGTGGCGAAGCGCCGTCAACCATCCTGTGAAGCACGTCTGAAACGCCCGCGGATCGACCAGCGACAAGACCCGACGAAACACGTCCTTGCGAGGAATGCCATTGGGCAACGGCAAGACGCCGCGGAGAAACGTTTCCTTGAACTTCGCCCACTTGGCGATCGATGTCGGTCCGGTCGCACCGGCCAAGACCGCCATGATGGCGATGACCAACACGCTCACGAACGGATGTTTTTGGTTGATCGT
>JAIOQJ010000759.1 GCA_021413475.1 Planctomycetota bacterium
CCGAGGCTCGCAAAGCCTCGTCTCGGGGCTTGGAACAGATTTTAACTTATTTCAGTTCTTTGAACTTAATGTTCTTCAGTGTGACTTCCATCGCGGAGCCCGCGTGAATCTGAATGGCGATCACCCCTTCCTCGGGGAGAATCGCGAATTCCTGGTCGACGGCAGCGACGCCGTTGACCGTGATCGTCACCTTCGTGCCGACGACTTTGAGTGAGTAATCGTTGAAGTCGTCGCCCTTCACGTTCAGTTTTTTGAAATCGGAAGCCTTCATCATGTGGCCACCGCCGATCTTGCCTTCCTTGGAGAATTTTTCACCGTAGAGGCTGCCCCAATAGGCGGCACCGATATCCGCTTGCGGGCCGCCAACGACGAACTTCTTGTCGTCCGTCACGGTGCTTCGGAACTGGATGCCGCTGTTTCCTTTGCCATCTTTCAGGCGGGCCTGGAAAGACATTTCGAAGTTCTTGTACTTCTTTTTGCTGATCAAAAAGTTGTTGTACTTGGGGTCGGCGTCTGTCTTGCCGATGATCGTGTCCCCCTCGATCTTCCAATATTCCTTGACGCCTTCCCAGTTGTCGGGTTTGAGGAAATCGTCGTCGGCACGGGCAACGCTGAAGCCGGCCAGCAGAGTCACGATGGCAAGAGTACGCATGGATGCAGTTCCTTGAAGAAGAGAAAACGCGGCGACGGTCAGATTATGGTGCGCGGTTGGCGGAGGATTTTCAACGTTTTTCCGCTGAGTTTCAATTCGGTGGTTCCGAGTCCATTCGAAGTGACAGCCAAATTTCGCCGAATGGCTCGGCCTGATCGAGATGGATTTCGTTCCCCTTGATCATTTCCAGAATGGCCAGGAAGATGCTAATGAGGCGTGATCGATGATAGGGCGGCGTGAAGACGGCCAGCAGCGTCAGGCGGCCTTCCTCGCGCAAGCGTTTGCGGATTTGCGCCTGGTATACGTGCATTGGCGTTTCGTCCGTGATGATCGAACGCGTCTGCGTGGCGAGCGTTTCGCGCATCAGTCGGCCGAAGGCGCTGACCAGGTCCCAGAGCTCGACGCGCCGGATCGGCACGGTGCCATCGGCCGGGGCGACTTCGGCGGGGGCCTCCCGAGAAAGCCGCGATTGCTGACCCTCGGCCCGGTCTTCCAGGGCCGCGGCGGCGTCCTTAAACTTTCGGTACTCGATTAGTTGTTTAACCAACTCCCGCCGGGGATCGTTCTCGGATTCTTCCGCCTCGACCGATTCGGTGGGCAGCAGCAGCTTGCTTTTGATCTCCATCAACGTCGCGGCCATGACGAGGAAATCGCCCGCTACCTCGACGTCGAGCGTCACCATGATCTGGAGATAATCCCGGAACTGCTCGGCGATGGGGGCGATGGGGATGTCGAGTATATCGACCTCGTTGCGCTTCACGAGGTAGAGCAACAAGTCAAGCGGACCGTGAAACGAATCGAGTGCGACCTGATACGGCATGGAGAACTTTCGGAAGGCAGCATTGGCAGAGGCGACTCCGCTCACTCAGACATGATACATGAGATGGGTTCTTGAATAAACGCGGTTTCGCGCGGCTCAGATCGATCAATCAATATCCGCCCATTTATCAACATCCTGCCGGGCATGGGGCTTGTTTTGCGGAGAATTATCCATCTGGTTGTACGAATCTTCCGCCTGGGGGCTCAACTGGGAGAGTACGTTGAGCGGGAACCGCGGCCATTCTCTGTAAACGAGGATTTCCTCGGACGAAGGAATGAAATCGAGAACCTTGCCGGGCAACGACTGCCGGGCGAGTAGTTGAAACTCTTCTTGTCGATCGCCCTCTGGAACCGCGAGCGCGCAGATTTCCTGC
>JAIOQJ010000760.1 GCA_021413475.1 Planctomycetota bacterium
GCACGCACCGCTACCTGCTCACGGAACAAGGATCCAACAAGGTCTCCGCGTTACTGGCCGCACGCCGCGCCGATACCAAGCATTTAATCGCGGCCGCGTAAGAACTTATAAAATTTGCGCAAGCCGCGAAGATTTTGAGGCGATGTAGCACGGATAAATGCGGAATCCAGGGCTTTTGTCATCTTGTCTTCATCCGTGTTTCCTCCGTGGCTAGAATTCTGGGCGGTCTCTTCCCCTTGCCCCAAAATTCACATCCGGTTATACATCCCGCGGCACGGGGAATTCCAGATAGAAGACGAGGCATGGACATGGACGAATCATCATTATCCCGATCCGATCGGCGGGCCGTTCTGGTGATCGCTCATCCGGGCCACGAATTGCTGGTGCATGGCTGGCTGGAAACGGCTCGGCCGATCGTCTTTGTACTCGCATCCGGCAACGGCCCTGAGGATGACGACGCCATCGTCAACACGGCGAAAATTGTCAAACGGGCCGGTGCGAAGCGTGGCGGCATTTTTGGCCGTTACACCGACCGCGGACTTCATCAAGCGATGATGCTCGGCGAAAAGGATCGTTTCAATTCACTGGTCCAAGAACTGGCCGACGTCTTTCTGAATGAATCGATTGAATTGGTGGCAGGCGACGCCGCCGAGGGGATCGACCCTTCGCACGATTTGTGCCGCCTGTTGATTGATGCCGCGGTCGCACTGGCGGCTCAGATCAAGCCGACGCTCCGGAATTTTGAAATTCCACTGTTCGGGACGCGCACGGGCCTCGCCAGCGATTTGCGTCAACGTGTCGAAGGCGAGGCCTGGTGCCGTAAGTTCGCCAGTTGTCGATCGTATGCCGAGCCAATCGAAGAGATCCAGCACTGGCTCGGGACGGATGGCATTGAAGTCCTCCGCGAGGAACGCTTGCGTCTGGCCGTGCCGTGGTCGATCCAGAATCGCAACGATGTTCGCTACACTCGCTCGAATCGCGGCCGCATACCGACCGTGCAATTTCAGAATCACTTTTTACCTGTTGCCGGCTCGATGCAGCGATTCGCCAAGGGCCGGCACTCGACGGCGGCGTGAAGATTTGACATTTCATTCTAACCCATGCGTGCCATGCCCACGGCTTTGCGTGGGCATGTTGAACCCGCGATGGTTCTCACATGCCTACGCAAAGCCGTGGGCATGGCACATGAGATGGGTATTCGTTGCGCATTTTGCGGGACGGCCAGGGAAGGCCGTCCTACGAAAGCACTTCTCCGCCTATAAATAAGATTTGATCGCCGTCGCATCGCCGATGTTCCACAAGGATGACCCTCATGTCGATAGCCGACTTACGCAAGGAATACACCCAGGGCGGCTTGCTCGAAGCGAACGCCGATCCCGATCCGATTCGCATGTTCCACTTGTGGATGGAACAAGCGATGGGCGCGGGCGTGCCCGAGCCGAACGCCATGACGCTCGCCACCTGCACCCCCACAGGTGTTCCGTCGGCACGGATCATCTTGCTCAAGGGTTTTGACAACCGGGGCTTCACCTTCTTCTCGAACTACGAGAGCCGGAAAGGCGAGGAACTGAACGCGAACCCGTTTGCCGCACTCGTCTTTTTTTGGGCGGAACTGGAACGGCAAATCCGCATCGAGGGGCGCGTCGAACGTGTCACCGATCAGGAATCGGATGAGTATCACGCCAGCCGGCCGCGCGGCAGCCAGCTTGGTGCCTGGACATCTTGGCAGAGTGAAGTGATTCCCGGCCGTGAGGTTTTGGAAAAGAGATTACAAGAGTTCCAGGTCCGCTTTGGCGACGGCCCGATTCCCCGACCACCGCACTGGGGTGGCTTTCGGCTGATCCCCGAGAAACTTGAATTCTGGCAAGGCCGGCCCAGCCGCCTGCACGATCGGCTCCGCTATTCTCGGGTCGAATACACCTGGACTTTGGAACGTCTTTCACCTTGAGGTCGCCGTCCGAGGTGTCGGCGACTATCAATAGAAGGGCACAGTTATATCCCACCCCGGAGTTCAAATCATGAAGAGTTTGCTAAGTCTTTTCGCCGGTCTTGTATTCGCATTCACCGCCAGCGCGGCCGATAAGGGAGACCCCAAAGTGGCATCACCTCTCTCGTTCAAGATGAAGGGCATCGACGGCAAGGAAGTGGACCTGTCGCAGTACAAGGGCAAGGTCGTCCTGTTCGTGAACGTCGCCAGCTATTGCGGCAACACCAGCCAGTACACCGGTCTGCAGAAACTGCACGAGTCGCACGCCAAGGAAGGTCTCGTCATCATCGGCGTTCCCGCCAACCAGTTCGGCAAGCAAGAGCCGGGCACCGATGAGGAAATCGTCAAGTTCTGCGATTCGAAATACCATGTGACCTTCCCGTTGCTCTCGAAGGTCGTCGTCAAGGGCGAAGGTATCTGCCCGCTGTATGAACTACTGACCTCGAAGGAAGCCAACCCGAAGACGGGCGGCCCAGTCACCTGGAACTTCGAAAAATTCCTGATCGGGCGCGATGGCAAAGTCGCCGCTCGCTTCGCACCCGGAACGAAGCCGGAAGACGCCAAGTTCGTCAGCACGATCAAGGCGGAGCTTGAGAAGAAGTAAAGTGAATTGTCTTTGGCGAGCCGGCTCCCGTCAGGGGCCGGAGGATTCAAAAGTCCTCCGGCCCCTGATGGGAGCCGGCTCGCCCGTTTATCCCCTCCCGACAAACGGCATTTTCGTCGCCATCACCGTCATAAACAATACGTTCGCGTCCAGCGGCAAGCTTGCCATGTAAAGCACCGCGTTCGCCACGCAGTCGACGTCCATCATCGGCTCGGCGGCGATCGTGCCGTTGGCTTGCGGCACGCCTGTTTTCATGCGAGCCGCCAGTTCGGTTTCCGCGTTGCCGATGTCGATTTGCCCGCAGGCGATGTCGTACTTTCGGCCATCGAGCGATGTCGATTTGGTGAGCCCGCTAATGGCGTGTTTCGTGGCTGTGTACGGCGCAGAGTTCGGCCGCGGCACGTGAGCCGAGATCGATCCGTTGTTGATAATCCGCCCGCCGCGCGGCGATTGGCTTTTCATCAAACGGAAGGCTTCTTGCGTGCAGAGAAACGGCCCGGTCAAATTGATATCCAAGATTCGCCGCCATTGATCGAGGGGAAGGTCTTCGAGCGGCAACCCAGGCGCACTGACGCCGGCATTGTTGAATAGCAAATCGAGCCGCCCGAAAGTCGTTCGTGTCTTTTCAAAAAGTGCCTGCACGGACGTTGGATCGCTGACATCCGTGGCGACGACCAGGGCCCGCGAACCATCCGAACCTGCCAAGGCGAGCGTTTCTTCGAGTGCCTGAAGCCGGCGTCCCGCGAGGACGACCCTGTAACCATTATTGAGCAGGGCGAGCGTCGTCGCGCGACCGATCCCCGACCCTGCCCCCGTCACCATCGCGATCTTGCTTGCGGCACTCATCTGTCGCCTCCCTTGTCCAATCGATCACCGGGACCGATGATAGACTATGAAGGCTTCCAGCCGCCGTTCGAATTCTAAAAAAGAGTATCACGAAAACACGAAAGAGTGAAAACTCGAAAAAGAAAAAACGGACGCGATGCCGAGTAGTGGCTCTTTGTCTGTTTTCGTGCTTTCCTTCTTCCGTGCTTTCGTGATAAGTATTCGTTTTTGGTGGGACAAATGCCCGATATTCTCCTCAGCACGCTCAACGCTCGATATGCCCACGCGGCGTTCGGGTTACGCTATTTGCTGGCGAATTTCGGCGAGTTGCAATCGCGGGCGGCTATCGCGGAGTTCGATATCTCCCAGCGGCCGATCGATATTGCCGAGGCCATTCTGGCCCGACAGCCGCGCATCCTCGGCCTTGGCGTCTACATCTGGAACATCGGGCCGATGACCGAGTTGGTGGGGATTCTCAAGCGGGCCGCGCCGCGGTTGATCATTGTCCTGGGTGGCCCGGAAGTCAGCCACGAAGTGGACCAGCAAGAGATCGTCCGCAAGGCGGATTACACTATCACCGGCGAGGCGGACCTTGAATTTCCGAAACTTTGCGGGCAGTTGCTCCAGGGCCGCCGGCCCTTGATGCCGATCATCCAGGCCGACCCGCCTTCGTTCAGCGATCTGAAGCTACCTTACGCTCTCTACGATGAAAAGGATGTCGCCCACCGCGTGATCTACGTCGAGGCATCGCGCGGCTGCCCGTTCTCGTGCGAGTTCTGTTTGTCGTCGCTCGACGTGCCCGTGCGCAACGCCCCGCTCGAACCGTTTCTCGCGTCCATGGACGACTTGCTGAAACGCGGCGTCAAGCAATTTAAGTTCGTCGATCGCACCTTCAATCTAAACGCGAACATCGGCCGTTCGATCTTGCAGTTCTTCCTCGATCGCTATCACCCGGGACTGTTCGTTCACTTCGAGATGATCCCCGACCGTCTGCCCGAGGCGTTGCGCGCCTTGATCCGCCAGTTTCCGGAAGGGGCGTTGCAATTCGAAGTCGGCATCCAGTCCTTCAACCCCGACGTGCAAGCACTCATTAGCCGCCGGCAGAATAACGACAAGACGGAAGAGAATCTGCGCTGGCTGCGGTCCGAAACGAACGTGCACATTCACGCCGACTTGATCGTCGGTCTTCCCGGCGAAACGGAGGAGAGTTTCGCGGCAGGCTTCGACCGCCTTGCGGCGATTCGGCCGCAGGAAATTCAGGTGGGGATGCTGAAGCGTTTGCGCGGTACGCCGATCGTCCGGCACGATGCCGCGTGGGAGATGGTTTACAGCCCGCAAGCCCCGTACGAAGTGCTGAGCACCAAATCAATCGACTTCGCCGCGATGTGCCGGATGCGTCGCTTCGCCCGATACTGGGACCTGATTGCCAACTCCGGCCGCTTTCCACACGGGCTACCAATGTTGCTCGCCGGTGCATCGGCGTTTGAGCGTTTCATGGCCCTGAGCGAATGGCTTTGGAAGACCACTCGCTCGACGCACGGCATCGCGTTGGTTCGCTTGTTCGAACTCCTGCTGGCGTTCGCCAAGGAACAGGTCGCGATGGATGTGAACGGGTTCGGCCGGGCCCTTTGGCGCGACTATCGCCGCGACGGCCGCACGGACAAGCCGAGCTTCCTTGCGGGAATTGATTTGCAGGAACCGACGCGGGAGACACCCCTAGTCAAGATCGGTGCCGAGCGACAATCGCGGCATCGACTGGTGAAAGTGGAAACGCGGCCGGTGTCGTGATGGCTTTATTGTAGTCATCACGCTACGCGTGATGACTACATTGTCGTCTGGGCAGTAGGCTCGCCCCTCAGCATCTCCGCATTGCGAATCTCTTCGCTATTAAAGAACCCGTCAAACCGATAACTCTGAAACGCGAAGCAGAGCGCCAGGCCGGTGTAGGATTTTGTCTGGTGCAGCGGGTCGTAGAATTCGGGAGCCATTTTTCGCAGCGTCGGCAATCGGCTCCACGGAATGCTGGAGAGATCGTGATGTTCGGTGTGATAGCCGAAGTTGAACGTGATCTTGTTGAACCACCCATAGTACGACGACGACGGCTGATAGTGTTGCGAACCGTGGAAATGGGAATTGCTCAGAATCATGCCAAACATGATCGGGTGTAAAAATCCGGTCATGAACGATTGACTCAAGAGGAGGTAAACGACCGGTTTCCAGCCCAGCGTCGTGAACAATACAATGGGTAGCGCCAGGCTCAAAGCGGCATAGACCACCGGCCAGAGCGGCATCCGGTACTTGCGGTATCCCGAGACCAGATGGGCATCGGCCAAGATCGACAGCGTCAGCGGGCCTGGCTTCCAATGGCCACGAAACAGGCCTAGGAAATAGGAGATCAATCCCACCGTCGATCTAATCGCTTGCGTGACCAGCATGAACATCGAAAAGGGGATCAAGAGCGGGGTCAGGTAACGCGTCAGCAGGAAGAACGTTCGCCGGCGTTTGATGAAATCTTTCTTGGCCCCGAGATCGGTGTGATGCACGTGATGTTCGATCCACCAGGTGTGATGGCCCGAGAGAAACATCGGCATGGAAGTGAACGTGTAGAGCCAGCGGTTCAGCGTCGTACTGCTGAAGACCAGCCCGTGATTGCACTCGTGGGCGAGCATGAACAAGTTGATGTTGATCCACGAGCCAAAAAGGTAAGCGGCCAGGATCATCATCCAGATCGGTTGTTCCGCGACCGCGATCGCCAGGCCGACCTGCATGAGAGCAAACAGAATGCACCAGATGGCCGTCGAACGCGTATGCCCGATCTGAGTGCGGATCTCCGGATGCGCTTGCAGCATCGCTTTGGCGCGGTCGTTGTGCCAGATCGCATCCGGTTTCTGGCGATTCGGAACGTGTTCGGAGATATCGATCTCGAAACCCGGGAAGACCGGGGAGGGCGTGCCGATCATCCGCAGCCGAAAACCAATTCGAAAGCCGCCTGGGAGAAGGGGTTTGACAACTTCGCTCATGCCGAAAGGTTCCACCACTCGAGAAATCTAGAGAACAGACTCATTGACGAATAGAAGGCACATCAGGTGTGCCGGCGGACTGAATTAGTCGCATTTCGTGTGGGAAAATTCCACCTTCAGCATCACCATCATCTCTAATGATCATGTAGTAAATCTTCCCGTCGGATCCGAGAGCAATATCCATCACCCGTCCACGACCAGACGCGTGGGAAGCTTTGAATTCCACGATGTCATCGAATTTGAACGGTGATTCAAAAGAGAACTTGTACATGTTTGCTCACTCGCTCTCTGCGCCTCGAACTCAATTCCCCGTCAACTTCACCGACGCCGAATTGTTTCTCCAGGCGAATTTCCCCGCCAGCCCTCGGACGTCGTACGTGTCTTGCGACTTGTCGGTCTGGATCACGTAGATCAAGTCGGCGTCGAAGTCCGAGACCGCGCGGAAGTGTCCTTCCGTCGAGATCGCGACGATCTGCTTGGCGTTGTGGACGAGAGTCGTCCGAACCTTGCCAGTGGCATCGCAAATGCGGGCGGTGCGGTCGTTGCAATGCAAAACGAAACCTTTGCCGTCGGCCGTGAATGCCGTTGAGTAAGTGTAGAACTGGTAGAGTTGATATCCGTGCAATATCATCTCCGATTTGACGTCCCAGTATT
Organism: Planctomycetota bacterium; assembly: GCA_021413475.1. Taxonomy (GTDB): domain Bacteria; phylum Planctomycetota; class Planctomycetia; order Gemmatales; family Gemmataceae; genus JAIOQJ01. The sequence goes on from JAIOQJ010000760.1 coordinate 7,091, forward strand.
GGGCCGCGTAGTTAGTCCAGACAATTTTGGTACCGTCGTTCGACCAGAGCAATTCACAAGATCGTATGGAGCCGCCTTTGCCGTCGAGGGTATGTACCACCTTCCCGGTGGCGACCGCGTAAATACGGACCATATTATCAGCGTTGCCGCAGGCGATCAGACGGCCGTCTGGTGAAAACGCCAAACCGTAGACGTCCTTGTCGACTGAGATCGTCTGGATCGGCTTTTGCGTTTCGAGGTTCCAGAGGAACAATTTGCCGTCGTCTCCTCCGGAAGCGAATTGTCGGCCGTCGCGTGACCAGGCGATCGCCCGGACGGGATGCGTATGTTCTTTCAGCGTGATCTTCGGCTTGTCGTCATCGGGCGAGAAGATACGAACCATCTTGTCGCGCGATGCCGTGGCCAATCGCCCATCGAGCGACCAGGCGACCATGTTGACCGCATCGCCGTGCCCATCGAGTGTGCGGAGCGGCTTGCCGTTCTTGCTGTCCCAGACGCGGGCAGTCTTGTCGCTCGAAGCCGTCGCGAGGAATTTGCCGTCGCGTGACCAGGCGAAATGGTTCACGGCCGCGGTGTGGCCGTCGAGCGTTTGGATTGGTCGGCCCGTGGACGATTCCCAAAGCGTGAGTTTCGTTTCATACAGTCCGGAAACGACCGGCCTGCCCGGGGTCCAGTTGAGCGTACCGCCGGCCGACACGGTAAACGAACGGGGCGATCCGCCGTCTTTGAGATCGTTCGATGTCACCTCAGAGCCGGTCAGCGATACGAGAGCACCGCTCTTGCGATTCCAGTCGAGGCCGACCGCCGGCGCGTTCAAATCCATCGTTTTCTGCCAGGTTTTACCGTCGAAAATCTGGCAGCCGCCGCCATAGCTGGCGGCCAGCGTGTCGCCCCCAGGAGACAAGGAGAGCACGGTAGCGCGCCCTTCAAGAGTTTTCTCGAGTTTGTAGGTTTCATCCCAAATCTGGATCGTTTTAATCCCCCCGGTCACTATCTTCTTGCCATCGCCCGAAAAAGCAACGGAGTAGACAACATTGCCATCGACAAATATGGTCGTCACGTTGCTGCCGTCGGATGTTTTCCAAACCGTGGCGTTACGGCTAGTGCCGACAACGAAAAACTTGCCATCGGACGACCAAGCGATGCCGGAAACCGGCACGCCTTGCTCGACCGTGATCAATTGTTTGTTGGCAAATGGGTCCCAAACGGTGGTAAAGCCGCTCGAACCGCCCGCAACCAGCAACGTTTTGCCGTCGGGCGACCAGAGAGCACGGCCGGCGTATCCTTTGGGATGGTTCAGCGAACGCACCGTCATGCCGGTTTTGTGATTCCAGATGCGTGTGTTGCCGCCCGTGCTGGCGAGATAGTTGCCATCGGGCGAGAACGCCACGGACGCGATCGAGGTATTGTGCCCGACCAGCGCTCGCACCAATTTGCCGCTGGAATCCCAGAGGCGAATGACGCCATCGTAGCCGCCGGTGGCGAACAACGACCCATCTTGATTAACAGAAACGGAAGATGCCCCGGCGCGATGCAAGCGGGTTTCCACCGTCCAACTGATCGCCCCTTTCATCGGCGCGGGCTGGAGCACGGTGGCCATCAGCGACATCGGATCTCCCACCTTGAGGGTCAACGCTTCGGGTAAGAGCAGGGTGTCCTTCTTCGGCAACTTCTCCTTGGCGACTTGGCCCTCGACAGCCTCATCCGCCGAGAGCACGACCAATGCGGCCGCCAGAAAAGAAAAATGCAAGAGAGTGAGTGCGCGCATCTCAATAAACCTCGAAAATCGAAAACGGATCATGCGCATGCATTGTCGGGAAAGAAGCGGGGCTTTTCCATCGAAAAAACGAAGATGTCCACCGTTTGACCGCTCCTTGAATGCGAAACGCGTAGGTGAAGCAAACGACTTCACAATTCTCAACGTCTTGTTCTTGAGAGCCCCCTGACGCGTTATGTCATGAAGATTATTTGAATGTCGGTGATTTCTGAGCCCTTTCGCTGGCACAAAAATCGGTTTCTTGGAGTAAGATCGATCAATGCACGATCATGGAGGCCAGTATTGGAACGCCAGGAATGGCTTCCGACGCGAGGCGAAACCTTGGCATGCGATACGGGGTTGCATCTATAGGATGTGCGTATGGTCTTGAACTCCGTCGATATTCTGATTGACGCGCTGCGCGAGACGAATTTGCTCCGTCCGGAGCAAGTCAGCCAACTCGTCAAAGAGATCGGGCCGAAGTTCGAGGATACACAGGAACTTGCCAAACATATCGTCCGCCTCGGCTGGATCACGCTTTATCAAGCCAAGAAACTCCTTTCCGGTCATGGCAAGGATTTGATTCTCGGGCACTACGTAATCCTCGACAAGCTCGGCGAAGGGGGTATGGGCAAGGTCTACAAGGCCAAACAATTGCGTCTGAGCCGGACCGTTGCTCTCAAGGTCATTCGCCCATCCTTGCTCGCCAACGAAATGACGCTGAAGCGCTTCCACCGCGAAGCGAAGTCGGCCGCTCAGCTTGCTCATCCGAATATCGTGCGCCTATTCGATGCCGATCAGGTCGGCGATCGTCACTTTCTGGCGATGGAATTCGTCGAGGGAATCGATCTGACGAAACTCGTCAAGGAAACCGGTCCGTTGCCCGTGGGGATGGCTTGCTCGTTCATCCGGCAGGCCGCGAGCGGTTTGCAGCACGCGCACGATCTCGGGTTGGTGCATCGCGATATCAAGCCTTCGAATCTTCTGGTCAGTGCACCGAACACGACGGGCAAGGCAGTGTCGGGAGGGGTGATCAAAATCCTCGACATGGGCCTGGCCCGTGCGATGATCGACAATGAAAGCGATGCCAGCATCACCGCGTTGACTCAAGATGGCACGGTGATCGGCACGCCGGATTTCATGTCACCCGAGCAAGCGAAGAATTCCAGCACCGTCGATGCCCGGTCCGATCTGTATAGTCTCGGCTGCACTCTTTATTACCTACTGACCGGCCAGTCGCCGTTTCCGCATGGAACGACGATGGAAAAACTGATCCAGCACCAAATGGATCAGCCTTCGCATATCAATCTGATCCGAAACGACGTGCCCGACGGGGTGGCTTTGATCGTCCACAAATTGCTTGCGAAAAAGCCGGAAGAGCGTTACCAATCGGGCAAAGAGTTGGCGACGGCGCTTGAGCCGTGGAGCGTCTTCGATCCCAGTAATAAACGGCTTTCCGCCTCTGGGAAACACGCTCGGCCCGACGTTGTTCCCGAGGCGTTGCCGGTGGCCTCGGATCCCCCCACCCCAATCAGCACGGATTCGAAATTGTTCAATTTCGAACCAACCGAGCCAGAGCCCGCTCCACTGCCGCGGCCGGAGAAAAAAATCGAGGTGCGGCCGCACCAGTCGGTGAAACCCGAGGCCCCGAAAAGGAGTCGTAAACTTTGGTGGATCGCTGGTTCGCTCCTCGTCCTCGCGATTCTTGTCGGCGGCTTCTTCGCGACCCGAGCGTTAAACAAAGAAGAACCTCCGCGAACGGAGCAGAACCAGGCGAAAGAAGAACCGAAGGCACCTATCAAGCCGCCTCCGGTGCCAGCCAAGAAATACGATCTGGATACGGTCGATTTCTACTTTCCGGCTGATACCGATAGCGTGGCCATCTTAAACGTTGTCCAACTCAACAAGTCCAAGTTCTTCAAGGATCAGATGTTGCCGCACTTCGCGGAGGGCGTGAACAAGTTCTTGGCGGGCTGCACACTCGATCCGTTTAAGATGGTCGATCGCGCGGTGGTCGCCAGCACGTCCGGCAGGCCCGCTCTCTCGGTAATCGTCATTCAAGGTCCTGAGATTTTGAATGCGAAATTTCTGAATTGGGTGGACCAGATGCCCGGAGTCATCATCAAGCCCGAGAATATCCCCGGGCAGATGCAGGCGCGGAATATCTACTCGATTCCCGGCAATCGCGACCTACCATCATGGAAACAGGAGCACTTGTTCGGAACCATTTTATCGCAGGACCCGCCAACCATCGTCCTGAGCGCGACCCGAGATCGCGTGATCGATTGCGTGACGCGGATCGGCATGAAGGGAGATGTGCGAATCGAGGACGCATCGCTGAAGAATGTTCTGGAGAAGTACTCGCCAAAAGTCGTCCCCACGCTTTGGTTTGGCATGGGCGGGGACAGCCGGCTGTTCGCCATGACCGAGAAAAAAACAGTGCCCGCGAAAAATGGTGCGATCCAGGGTGTCACGATGACGATGCAACTCACCGAAAGCCTGATCTTCGAGCTTGAAATCGAATCGAAAGATCGAGTTCAGGCGCTCGCCGCTCACACACGCGTGGTCAATGTCTTCCGCTTTCTGGCCAATGCGAATAAAAGCGATACCCGACTCGATCGCATCGCTGCCTTGGTGCTGAATGCGAGAAACACGACACCGAAAAAAGCGGACCTGGCACCTTTGTATCACTGGAGAAACACCATTGCCGCGGACAAGTTGGCGGAGTGGTTTGGGCCGTTTCTTGTTGGGGAAGTTGGGAAGACTGAGAAGAAGTGACCCAAGGGAGTTACCTTTGGCGAATGCTAAGAAGCTATTGCGGCCCTTGAGTGATCGTCCGCCTAACGATTTGGTAAAGCACTTCAATTTCTTCAATTTCACGGAAGACGCCGTCGCACAACTGGGCCTGTTAACTCTTTCAGAGAGTATCGCCTTGTCAACAGAATTTCGAACTTTCCACCCCCTAGCGATAGCCATTGGGTTAGTGTTCCTTGACGATCCGAACACCTCAAACTACCACTTTTACATCACTGTGGGGCCTCTGACCGGCGGAATCCTTTACCTAGCTCATGACGACGACACTGCCGTCTTCTTCAAAGGGCTGGCCAATTACATTCTCGCGGCAACAGCCGCACATGAATCACACTCGAGCATTGATCAACTTCACCCGAATACACCCGTACTCGCTTCTGACCAAAATGCCCTGGCTAATTCCGTGAATTTGATTCTTCACGAAGAAAATGACGAAATTGCTATGCAACGGTTGCTTGTATACATCGCTGCCTGGGACTTGTCACAGACGGAACTGCTCGAAAAGCTGGCTCGACACTCAGATATGTTTGTGGCCGAATCTTTGGGCAACGCAATTACTAAATCGCCGCGTCGGGCACTTCAACCGATTGACGCCCTCATGTCAAGACACAAACATGCCCAAGCTGCACGCGCGGGA
>JAIOQJ010000761.1 GCA_021413475.1 Planctomycetota bacterium
AAGCACCGGCTGAATGAAGCCGCGAATCATATTCCCGCCGACATCAAGCACCGGCCGACATCGACCCAGCCAGCCACACCTGCCCATCCTTTACTCGCCCGCACCGGCTCAGGAGTGGGATGTGCTTGGCCGGGCGCATACCTTCAATTTCCCGTTCTCACTGGAATTGGCCCACTGTTGAATCAATTGATTGGCAGAAGAGTCGCCGTTATTTCCTTTGCAAGCGTTCTGAAGGCCCGTAACGGTCCAGACCGGAAGCGTCGCTTCCGAAAGACTCCGAACCGCAAGGACCAATTGTGCTGATAACTCTGTCCGCGCTTCGACCCAATCAAATAGTCGTCGAAGCGGCGAGTTCTCGTCTGATAAGTCCTCTGACTGTCTAACTCGCGTCGCGAGTTCTTCGAATACGGCGGCAGCATCCGCCGAACTCAGTTCTTTGGCTCGTTTAAGTGCAAGCTTCCTGATTGCATCGCTCTCCTGAAGTAGCTGCCGCAAGGCTTCTTGTGCACTGGGGCTCAACCGCTGTGCGGCACCTGCAAGAACGCCAAGTTGGTCGCGAGAGAAGTAAAAATACGGTCGCAAATCTTCCGAAGCGAGAAGCGGTTGCATGCCGAGCCAGACTTTCAGCCAATCGTCGCTCAGCCACGTTTCCATTTCAGGATTAAGCGCCTCTGACTCAGACCGATTCGCCGCCGTCGCCGGCCTCGCACCGGTCGCCTTATTGTCGCTCTTGCTCGCAGCGGCGACGGAAGTCTCCGTCTTATCCTCCACATTACGCTCTTCAGCGAGTCTCAGTTGCTTCGGCTTTCCGTCCGACTCCCCTTGCAGCTTTGCGAGTCTTCGAAACGATTCAGGTCGGAAGTATTCGAGCAACATCAGCTTTGCGAGAACACTTTGTTTGAGTTCGATGCTGCGGGATTTTGCCATCGAGAGCCGCATGATAAGCGTGTTCAAGAACCGCTTGCACTGACGCGGATTTCCATTCAACCCCATTGCGAGCACTGGCCCGATTCGGGCGGAAAGCGTCAACGCGTCTTCGAGGCCCGCCGGAAGACTCGTGCCACCAATGAGGGACTTCGCCGCACCCAGGTTAAACACCCGACCTTGACTAATGCTCTCCGTTCCGAGTGCCCAAGAGCACGCTTTTTTCATCCCGTCATCGTTTACACTGCAGTTTTTCGCGAACAGAAGACCGATGTAGGTCTCAATCTCAGCACGACTCAATGAAGGCACACGAACTGCGAATTGAACCAGCTTCTCTAAGTAGTCCCGGCCGACCTCAGCGCGTTCTCCGGGAAACTCCGGGAATCTCCGACGGACCGCATACTTCACGAGCCGTTCATCCGCACCGAGAAGAAATGCCGTGCGGGGGACGAACAAGAATAGCTTAATCGCTTCGAGGGTCTCGATAATCGTGTCGGGCAAGCATCGATCGAGGTCATCAATAATAACGACCAGGGTTTTGATGTCGCTCTCAGCCAAAAGCTGCTTGAAGTCTTCGCGGAATTCGCGAACTCCACGGCGAACCTCTTGCTCGGGTTCCTTGAGCAATTCTTTGACCTTCTCTTCATCCACTTCGCTGATTTTTTCTGCCGCTTGCTTCAGTAGCTCACGGGCGTCCATTGCAGCAACGGCCCCAAGCCCCGGTGGCCCAGCGACAAGGAAGCCAGCCCCGTATTTGATTCCCTTTCCCAGAACCCTGAGCCAATTGACCCGTCGAATGAGACGCACGAACAGCCCTCGGCCTTTGGCAGTGAGCTTTTTCTTCGAAGCAATCTCGTCGAGGATGGTCTCCATCAGCGCGGTTTTTGCGTCATCGTAGCCTTCGAAGAGCCACCCATTTACCTGGAGGACGAGAAATCCTTCACGCGATGAAAGGTCGGCCGCGACCATCTTAAGGAGGCTCGATTTGCCACCTCCCCAGTCGCCGTAAACACCAATCGTCGCCGGAAGCAGATCGTCGCGTGAAACGACGTCGGTTACGGCCTTGATGAGGTGGGTGAAGCCCAGGAAATCCTGATCAGTCTCGTGGTCAGACCACATTAGGGCTCTCCATTCGCTTTGGAGTTTTGAGAGGAACAGATGTGTACGTCAGTTTAGTAAATCCAGTCGAATCTGCCAGCTCGAACACGGGCTCCTTCGAGCTATTTGTTGGAAGGACGGAGCATTCGGTGAATATCGCATAATTCATTTGACGACTCGTTAAGAGCCTCGGGCTTAACCTTTCAAACTCTCCGTTTAATGCCTAGTTATTGCGACCGACACGGAATTTTGCGTCCAGTATACGTTGACCCGGCTGACGAACACGAAAGCAATTCCATCCGACTTTCGATTTCGTTGCATGATTAGGCGACGGCGAGCGCAAAAAGCGGACGTCGAACGGCGAACTTTTCATCAAAAATTGCATTTCCACGATTTTCACGATTCAGAATGCCTCGAAAACGGCAAGTATCGCGCGCAGCAGGTCCGTCAGAGCGCTAAATTTCTGCCCAAATCGCGTCAAGATAACTTGGAGACCACTTACGCCTCGTAGAAGATGCCACCGCGCTAAATAAGTGCTCGAAACGCGTCATCATGTACTTGAGGACTGGTTTATCCCGCCGCGCCGCGCCGATATTTGCCAGTATTTTCACTTACAAGTTTACTGGAAACCCACCAACCGAATCGGAAAGGACCCAAGCTAAAATGAAACACAATCAACCAGTGGGTTCACAAAATGAGGAACCCAGTCCGCCAGGTACGGATCCACATGCGAACAGCGTGCTATCGCCGCCGCAGCTCGATTTCGCTCGTCTGCTGGGCCGCCTCTTGGCAGAAACCTGGGAGTCCGAACGTTCCGGGGCGGCTTTGCGCCAATCTAGCGAAGATGTTGCTCGAAAACACCCGAGATAATTGACGGCGAGTGCCAACCTTCCAGTTTCTGGCCACGATTGGCCAAGAATAGGAGTGAAACAAGACGATTTCGCCAGGAAATCTTGCGTTCGTACCCCATTTTGTTAATCTGCAATCGGGAAGTATTACGGGAGAACAGGGATGTCGACTCATTCACGCCTTGATCGATTACGGATGCTCAAACTCGGGATCGCAGATGACTATCTCACCCCGACGTCAGGAACCCGATGGTGGCTTGAAGATCGGCTCGGTCCAACTCGCGAACCGCTGTACGCACTCCCATCTCAATTGCTTAAGTGTCTTGCTCGTCGGATTCGAAATTTTTTCACATCCGACGAACTGGATCAAGAAACACGATTTGCGCTTGAATGCGAGCAGTTCAACAGCGTCGGCATGTTTCTCGCTCAGCATGTCCCATATCATCCGTTGCGCCGGCATGGTGCGGAGCTAAGTGAATCGGATGGCATTTTAAGCCTGCTAACTGATCCTCTGGACCGAGCGCGATACGCGAATGCGCTTCGAACTATCATGCCCGTTGCCGACGAAGTGCGACTGCGACTCGACGCTTTTGTTGGATGGCTGACGACCAATGCTCAGTTTCGGCAGGAACGTGATGAATTGCGTTCACGATGGCATGATGCGGTTCTCTTGAATGGAAGATTTCTTCAAAAAACGGAACTGCGATCCGAAGTTGTCGACTTTGCGAAGGGCCGTGGGACATACGCACAATATCGTTCAGACTTTATGAATTTCTATCGGCGCTGGAAGATCATCGCTTTTGCGACTTGGGATCTGCCGGTTCCCGCCGGTGCCAATCTTGGCGGTCCTGCATTTGCGAACCGCCTCGTCGGATTGGAGGACGACGAACCCTCGATGAGCATCCCTTCGACAATACGATTGCCCGCTCATCTCAAACCTCAGCAGTTTCTCGAGCAAAGATCCGCCAGTCAGCTCGACGAATGGGTGGCGATCTGCGAGCAACGCGGCCCCGGTGAGTTGCGCTACACAAGTTTTGAACGAATTTGCCGGCTGAATTTCTACTGGAATGTTGTTCTGGCGGGAGCGTATCCAGACCGTTTGCGCGGCCGTACCGGCAAGCTGGACGATGTGTTCGCCGAGTTCTTTCATTTCCATGATCCCGAAACCAGTCGCAAATTGCGACAATCGATGAATCGCGCCATTAAACAATCTGCTCACACATCCCACTAAACGTGTGTATAGGGAAGAATAGTGATTGGAATTTCCCTCCCTTAACTCACCCATCTCGGCGACCCTGCCTGTCGACGACGCTCCATTCGGAGCATGTTCGATCGACAGGAGGTTGCCAGCATGCACGCGAAATCCAACCCGAAAGAGATCGCGAATCTCTTCGTTGACCCGCATTGGGCGCAACGTTTTCCGCCAATTCTAACGCCCGATCAAGCAGCAGAACTTTTTCAGATCCCCAAGCAGACCATCTACGACTGGTCAAGTCGCGGCCTGCTAACTGGCTGCAAAGCTCGCGTCGGCAAACATCTTCGCCTTGTGCGGGATCGGCTCATTCAGAAATTCTTCATCGAGGATAACAATGGAAAATAAATCAACAAACGACGCGAGGGACGCCGCTGGCGAACTTGTGATGGATCGCGTCCGGATCTTCCTCCGGGGAAAGACGTGGTATGCCAACTTCCAGCATGGCAAACGGCAGAATCGTGTTTCTCTCAAGACCGGCAGTAAGAAAGAGGCCCGCCGCCGCGCCATGCAAATTGAAGGCAAGTTGGAGACGGGTCGCTGGGAGCCCGAGAAGAAGGCGTCTTCAATCGCGGACGCGACGGAAGCGTATCTGAATTACATTCGAACGGAAGAGCGCGCGGAAAAGACGATCGTGAAATATTCGCGGGTCATGTTCCGCGTGAACGCGTTCGCCGTGGCTCGCCGAGTGTCATCATTGGATAGCCTCGATCTTCAATTTCTCGACGCCTTTCGGCGTCAACGGGTCAATGAACACACGGGCAAGAAGGTGACCAAGAAGACGCTATACAATGAATCGACCATCATTCGTCAATTAGTGAATTTCGCCGTGTCGCGAAAGATGCTAGCGGCGGACCCTCTGGCGGGTCTCAAGCTCGAAAAGCCGAAGCCGACACCGCAACCGTGTTGGACCTACGAAGAGCTTCAGAAAATCCTCGCGGCGAGTCCGGCAGTTGAGAAGCCCGCTTTCATTCTCTTGAGTGAAACCGGCATGCGCTTAGGTGAACTGCAGTGGCTCACCTGGGACGATGTCGATTTCGACCGGAATTGTTTTCGAATTCGGCCGAAAGAAGGCTGGAAACCGAAATCGGGTGACGAACGGATGGTCCCGATCAGTGAGTTGGCTCGGCAAACGCTCGAATCGTTGCCGCGACGCTGGCCGTGGGTGGTGACGATGCCCGCATCGTCCGCCGTTCGAATCGACGGTCGCCAATGGTCTGAACGCCGTTTGCTCGGTGCGATCAAGCGGGTTCTCAAGCCGCTGGGGTTGCCGGGAAAACTTCACACGTTTCGGCATACGTTCATCAGCAACGCGCTCCTGAACAATGTACCCGTCGCCGTGGTCCGGGAATGGGTTGGCCACGTCGACGATGAGATCATCGAGCTTTACACACATGTTCACGACGATGCTTCGCAAGCGGCCATGCAGCGCTTGGCGAAGGTAAACGACAACCTGCAGACGATGGAGAATTCGAGCCATGGAACGGAAAACGCTTCAGCACAAAACCAGCACAGCGACGAGGAAGGCCAAAACGCTCGTGACGCAAAATGAGCACGGGCCGCGAGTTGCGGCCCGTGCGTCCGGGAGCTACGGAGAGGGGGGGATTCGAACCCCCGGTGAGGTTTAGGCCCCACACAGCATTTCCAGTGCTGCACAATCGACCGCTCTGTCACCTCTCCAGAATCCTGAATCTTAGGACAGGGCGCGACATACGTCAATTGCCCAGCCTACCTCGACTTGACATGATTCCCCTAAATGGGCAGTATGTCCTGACGATTGTCACTGATTTCACGGCACTCGACCAATCACACCGTCGATGTTCCAGGGAGGGAACATGAAAAAAGCAGTTATCACTGGCGTTACCGGACAAGACGGCAGCTACCTGGCTGAGCTCCTGCTCAGCGAGGGCTACCAGGTTCACGGGATCGTTCGCCGTTCCAGCACCGAGAACTTTGAACGCATCGGTCATTTGACCGATCGTATTACCCTTCACCAGGCGGATTTGCTCGATCAATCCTCCCTGACGACCGTTCTTGAGGAAGTTCGACCGCAAGAAGTTTACAATCTTGCCGCCCAGAGCTTCGTGCCGACGAGTTGGAAGCAGCCCGTCTTGACGACGGAATTCACCGCGACCGGTGTAACGCGTTTGCTCGAAGCGGTCCGCCAGGTCGATCCGAAGGGGATTCGCGTATATCAGGCGTCGAGCAGTGAAATGTTCGGCAAGGTGCAAGAAGTCCCGCAACGGGAACAGACTCCGTTCTACCCGCGCAGCCCGTACGGGGTCGCCAAGGTGTACGGCCACTGGATCACGGTCAATTATCGCGAAAGTTATGGGATGTACTGCGTCAGCGGCATCCTCTTCAATCATGAAAGCGAACGGCGCGGCAAGGAATTCGTCACCCGCAAGGTCACTGACGGCGTGGCGAAAATCAAACTGGGGCTTGCACGCGAACTACGGCTTGGCAACCTCGATTCGAAGCGTGACTGGGGTTTCGCGGGGGATTACGTCCGGGCCATGTGGCTGATGCTTCAACAGGAAGCGCCCGACGATTACGTGATCGCCACCGGCGAAACGCATTCGGTCCGCGAACTCGTACAGAACGCTTTCGATTGCGTCGGGCTCGATTGGAAGAAGTACGTCGTCGAAGATCCGGCGATGATCCGCCCGGCCGAGGTCGATCTCCTGATCGGCGATCCGAGCAAGGCCATGAAGGTACTTGGCTGGAAGCCGCAGGTTACCTTCCCGGAACTTGTCCGCCGCATGGTCTTCGCGGATTTGCAGCGTTACCAGCGGACGGTGCCCGTGGAAACCCGGAAAGCGGCGTGACGATACGATTTCAAGCCTCAACGAGCATCGAAGGGCATGCGTATTCTCATAACCGGAGCGACCGGTTTCGTCGGCGGCCATCTCATCGAGAGACTGCTGTCCGACGGTGGTAGCGAATTGCACGGGTTGACCCGACACGCGACCTGGCCTGCCGAGTGGCGACACCTGGCGGGCTCGGTTGCTCTTCATGCCGTCGATCTTGGCCAACAAGACCAGATTGAACACCTTCTTCGCGAACTGCGGCCAGAGCAGATTTACCATCTCGCCGGCTATGCCAACACAGGCAAATCGTTCCATGAGCCAGCCCTGGCCTGGGAGGGGAACGCACTGGCCACTTTCCATCTCTACGACGCTATCGCGCGGAGTGGCATTCGACCGCGCGTCTTGTTCACCTCCAGCGGCCTAGTTTACGGCAATCCAGTTGACGTCGGCCCGGATCATCTTTTTCACGAAAGCGACGAACTGAGACCATCGAGCCCATATGCTTCAAGCAAAGCAGCGGCTGACCTGTTGAGTCATCAGGTAACATGTCATCCGGGGTTGGATGTGGTACGAGTCCGCTGTTTTAATCAGATTGGTCCAAGGCAATCATCTGAATATGCTTGTCCCAATTTCGCTCGCCAAATTGCCTTGATCGAGGCTGGCCGACAGGCTCCCCGGCTTGAAACGGGCGACCTGCGCGGACAGCGAGACCTCACGGATGTTCGCGACATGGTGCGTGCCTTTGCAATGCTCATGGACGCGGGAAAAACCGGTGAGGTCTATAATGCGGGCTCGGGAATCGCAAATTCGATGCGAGTGGTTCTCGATCGCCTGCTCGCTTTAGCGCGCGTCAAGATCGTGGTCAGCGAACGGATTGATCCTGCGCGGCGCGGCGACACGACCGTCTCCCGCGCGGATATTCGCAAACTGCGATCAACAACTGGTTGGGAACCGGAAAACTCATTGGATAAATCTCTGGCGGATATACTCGAATATTGGCGGCAGCAAGCGGTTGCCATTCGGATAAACGGAGCGGCGTGAACATCTCAACGGGTTCCGCCATCGTCTCGGGAGTCGCAATTTGAAAATCGCAGTCATCGGAACCGGCTACGTTGGCCTTGTCACTTCCACATGCCTTGCCGAGAGCGGCAACGAAGTGATCGGCATCGACAAGGACGAACGGAAGATCGCCACGCTTCACGAAAACCGTCTTCCCATCTATGAACCAGGTCTATTGGAATTAGTTCAGCGCAACCGCCGTGAAGGCCGCTTGAAGTTCACCACGGATTTTGTCACGGGGGTCCGCGAGGCCCGGTTGATCTTTATTGCCGTGGGCACGCCCCAAAGTGCTGATGGCGATGCCGATCTCGGCAGCATCTGGGCAGTCACCGACTCACTTGCTGCCGCCTTGAAGGATTTGCCGGCGGGCGAGCCCGGGTCCAAAGTTGTTGTGATGAAAAGCACCGTACCGGTCGGCACCAATCGCGGAATCGCGGAACGCCTCGCCGCTGCCGGTTGCCATCACGTGGATGTTGCCAGTAATCCCGAATTCCTGAAGGAAGGCGCGGCTCTCGACGATTTCATGAAGCCCGACCGAGTCGTGGTCGGTGTTCGCAAACCGGAGGTTGCCGAGGTTCTAAAGGATCTCTATGTCCCGTTTCTTCGTACGGAACGGCCGTTTTTGGTGATGACTCCCGAAAGCGCGGAGATGACGAAATACGCCGCCAACGCGATGCTGGCGACCAAGATCAGTTTCATCAACGAAATGGCCAACTTGTGCGATCGCCTTAATGCCGACATCAACGACGTCCGACGCGGAATCGGTCACGATGTCCGCATCGGCTTCCAATTCCTCTTCCCCGGTCCCGGCTACGGCGGCAGTTGCTTCCCGAAGGATATTCGCGCCATTATCGGCATGGGGCGAAAGAACGACTTGAAGCTCAATCTCGTCGAGGCGGTCGATTCCGTCAACGAGTCCCAGAAGCAGGTACTCTTCCAAAAGATCAAGAAACATTTCGGAACGCTTGCCGGCAAAACGCTCGCCCTCTGGGGCCTGGCGTTCAAGCCACGCACCGACGACATCCGCGACGCCCCGGCTCTCGCTTTGATCGATGCGTTACTTGCTGAAGGAGTAAAGTTGCGCGTCCACGATCCGGAAGCCATGCCGAACATTCGGGCCATCTATAGCGATCGGCTAATCTACTGCGATCGGCCGTACGGTGCGGCCGAAGGAGCGGATGGCTTAGTAATCGTCACCGAGTGGCAGGAATTCCGCAATCCAGACTTCGAAGTCATCCGCCGGTTGCTGACGAAGCCCGTCATTTTCGACGGCCGAAATATCTTCGAGCCGAAGTCGATGGAGGCGGGCGGATTCACCTATTACGGGATCGGACGCGGGAAAATGGCCTAGTGCCCCGTCCAGACTAAATTTTCGGGTAGAGCCGCTTCAATTTGGCTCTTGCTTTGTCGATGGTGAATTGCCAATCGACGGCTCGTTGCTTCTTGTTGACACGGGCTGACCAGG
>JAIOQJ010000762.1 GCA_021413475.1 Planctomycetota bacterium
AAGATCGCTTTGCGACGCTGTCGCCCGAACTCGGCCGGTTTTTACCTCGGCAGGCCGACCCGGACATGGCCCTGAATAATCTCGAACGCTTCTTCACCAACCCCCTTTCCATCGAGCAGATTCCGAAGCTTTTGGAAGAGCGGGCCCGCGGGTTGGAAACCCTCCTGCAACTCTTCAGCACGTCGCAATTCTTCAGCGACCTGCTCGCGAACAACATCGATTTTCTGGACGTCGTGCATGGTCCCTTGCGGCCGAGTCCGACACTCGACGAGTTAATCGAGGAACTCGATTCGCGAGTCCGTTTGTCGGCGGACGATGCCAGCGTCCTCCGGGTCTTTCGCCGTTTTCGCCAGCGGCAGCACCTGCGGATCGGCGTAAACGATATCATCCGCGATCGGCCACTGGAGGAGATCACGCACGATCTTTCCGCAGTGGCCGAGGCGTCGATCGAAGTTGCCCTGCGGACAGCGATCCGCGGCATGGGCAATCGTTTCGGCCTTCCGAGGACAGCCTCGGGTGAAGAATCGCACGCTGTCGTGCTCGGATTCGGCAAGCTCGGGGGCAACGAACTGAACTATTCCAGCGACATCGACCTGATGCTCATCTTCGATGAAGATGGCCGTACCAATGGCCAGCGCACGGCCGTCGCGAACGACGAATTCTGGGCCCGCGTTGTCGCGGAGTTCATTCGCCTTCTCTCGGCCCATACCGATCGCGGTCAAGCCTATCGGGTCGATCTGCGTTTGCGGCCCGAAGGCAAGCGCGGCCCGGTGGCGCGCTCGCTGGCCAGCACGCTTTCCTACTACGACACGCTCGGCCGTACCTGGGAACGGCAGGCGCTCATCAAGGTTCGGCCCGTGGCGGGAGATCGGACGCTGGGCGATGATTTCCTCCGTTCGATCGAAGGTTTCGTCTGGCGAAAATACCTGACCTTCGCAGAGATCAACGAAATCAAGGCGATGAAACGGCGGATTGAACAGAACGCCCACCGCACCGGCGAGGGCGAACGCGACGTGAAGACCGGCCAGGGCGGGATTCGCGATGTCGAGTTCACTATCCAGTTCCTGCAACTCCTCAACGGCGGCGATCTGAATCGGCTGCGCGAACGTTCCACGCTCATCGCCATGCATGCGCTTGAGTCCGCTGGCTGTCTCACCGATCCCGAATATCGCGCCCTCGACGACGCCTACCGGTTTCTGCGGAAGGCTGAGCATCGCCTGCAATTGATGTTCGACTGGCAGACGCACCGCCTGCCCGATCGGCCGGAGGAACTTCGCAAGCTGGCACTGCGAATGGGTTACTCCGCCACGACGGAACCTCGCAAATCCGATTCGGTGATTCTCGCACCCGGCGAAATCCGCCTGCCGAATTCGCCGCAACGGCATTCACGGCTCGACGAGCCGCCGTTGGCCCTGAGCCTGCAAACCCGCGACCTCTTACTCGATCCACTCGAACAATTTCTGCACGACTATTTCGAGAAGACCAAACTCAACCGCACGATCCTGGATCATCTGCTACACCAGACCTTCCCGGATTCGGAAACAGAAGGCGAACCCGAGTCGGACCTGATTCTCGCTCCGGAAGCCGACGAGGCGGCGATCCGCACGGCCATGTCGCGTTACAGTTTTAAAGATCTGATGGGTGCGCACCGCAACCTTCTGCAACTGGCTCAGGAGGCGGGCCCGTTCCTCTCGACACGACGTTGCCGACATTTTCTCGCCAGCATTGCCCCGCAATTACTACGCGCGGTGGCCGAGACACCGGACCCCGATTTGACGCTCGTCAATCTCGAACAAGTGACCGCGTCGCTCGGGGCGAAGGCGATTCTCTGGGAGCTTTTTAGCTTCCATCCCGCGAGTTTGAAACTCTATGTCGATCTCTGTTCAAATAGCTCGTTTCTGTCGCAGATCTTGATTAACAATCCCGGCATGATCGACGACCTGCTCGATAGCCTGATTCTCAATCAGCCGCGCACGCTCGACGAGTTGCGTGCGGAACTGAAAGAGCTCGGCCGCGGCGTCGAACGCTGGGAGGTCATCGAGCCGATCTTGCGCAGCTTCCAGGACAAAGAACTCCTCCGCATCGGCGTTCGCGATCTGCTCGACAAGGACGACATCCGTGCGACCACGGCTGCACTGAGCGATCTCGCGGAAGCGATTCTCACGGACATCGCGGCCCGGCAGGAACCGATCCTCGCTCTCCGCCACGGCATCCCGATTCTGCACGACGGTCCGCGCGCCGGCGAACCGAGCCGGTATGTGCTTCTCGCGCTCGGCAAACTCGGCGGCCGAGAGATGAGCTACCACAGCGATCTCGATCTGGTGCTTGTCTATGAAGGGGACGGCAGCACCGACATTTCGCGGCGCGGCGACTCGATCGTGGAAATGAGCCGGGTCGATAATTTCCACTTCTTCACCGAACTGGCCCGCCGAATCATCAAATCGACGAGCCAGCCGGGGCCGCTCGGCCAACTCTATGCCGTGGACATGCGGTTGCGGCCGACGGGCAAATCGGGCAGCCTGGTCATCCCGCTGACGGAGTTCAACCGCTACTACAACGGCCCGGCCATGATCTGGGAGCGACAGGCGCTTTCCCGGGCCCGTTGCGTGCATGGCGATCCCGAGTTCGCGAACGAGGTGCTCAATTCCGTGCATCGTGCCGTCCACGGCATCGAATGGCGGCCCGAGTTTATCGATGACATACGCGCCATGCGCGAGAGACTCGAAGCAAATTCTTCGCCGCGAAGTTTGAAACGTGCCCCCGGTTGCATGGTCGATGTCGAGTTCCTCGTGCAGATGTTCCAGATCAAATACGGGGAGCGTTTGCCGAGCCTACTGCACACTAACGCCTGGGAAGCCCTCGATGCCCTACTCGCCGCCGAGCTGTTGGATGAGCGGGAGCATCGAACCCTGTTCGAGTGCTACTCGTTTCTGCGATTCGCGGAGGCCCGGCTGCGCGTGGTCACCAATCGGCCTCTGACGGAGTACCCGGAGGATCCGGAGGAGCTAGAGAAATTCGCGCGGCGGTTGGGAATGGGGGCGCTTGATAGCAGTGCCGCCCAGCATTTTTTGGATGATCTGCAGAAGTATACCAGCAAAACGCGGATGCTTTTTTTGAAGTTGATGGAGCGGGAGAAGCAAGATCCCCGAGGTTCGCAAAGCCTCACCTCGGGGGTTGGGTGTGTATTTCTATCAAGCCCCGAGGTGAGGGTTTGCGTACCTCGGGGTTCACCACTTTCACACAAAAAACATCTGCCTGCCAAATCGACTTCCGCTGGCCGGATTCCGAAGTTAGACGGTAAGATAGTGATTGTCGAACCCCTGCCTGATCGTTCCCGCCGCGGTTCCCTTTTTGCTGATTCCCGGAGTTCCGGCATGATCCGCCGTTTTTTGGCTGTTTGCCTGCTTCTGATACTGCCGATGGCCGTGTCCGCGGATGAGAAGCCGTTGCGCCAAATCATCGACGCCGAGGTGAAGGCCGCCTGGCAAACGCAAAAGGTTACGCCCGCTCCCCGATCCGATGATGCCACGTTCCTACGCCGTGTCTATTTCGATGTCGTCGGCACCATCCCCACTTACGATGAGACTGTCGCTTTCCTGAAAGATACCGACCCCGCCAAACGCGAGAAACTGATCGATAAACTCCTGGCCGACCCGCGCTTCGCCAGCCACGAAGCGAACGTCTGGGATTTGGTCTTTTTTGGCCGAAACCCGTCTGGGAGTGACACCCTGCGGAAGCGAGAGCCGTTCAAAAAATGGCTGGCGGAGAAG
>JAIOQJ010000713.1 GCA_021413475.1 Planctomycetota bacterium
GACCCGCACGGCATGAAGCCCGGCACGACGATGCCGGATCTCTTTGCCAACGATGCCGACAAGGCCTGGAAACTCGACGCGTTGACCCAGTATCTCGCCACGACCGGGGGACTCAAGCAGGAAAGGCCTGATCCCAAGGGCGTGATTCTTGGGAAGGATCTTTATTCGAAGATCGGCTGCGTCGCCTGCCATGGTCCTCGCGATGCGGCAGGGCTGGCCGAAAAGAACCTTGCACCGCACGTCGTCCCCCTCGGCGATCTGAAGGCGAAATACTCGATCCCCAGCCTGACGGCTTTCCTCGATAATCCGCTGCAATCGCGGCCGTCGGGCCGGATGCCGCATACCGTCGCCAATGCCAAGGACGCCAAGGATATCGCGAACTATCTCCTCCAGGGCTTGAAGGTGAACCTGCCGCAAGGGATCGGCAGCACCAAGTTCAGCTACTACGAGGGGTCGTACCAAAAGTTGCCGGACTTCGAAAAGTTGAAATCGAAGTCCAGCGGTACCGGGGCGGCCTTCGATCTGAGCGCTGCCAAACGGCCCAACGAATTTGCCCTTCGCTTCGAAGGCTACATCAAGATGCAGGCCGCGGGGGAGTACACGTTCACGCTCTCCAGCGACGACGGCAGCCGCCTGTTCATCGACGGCAAGAAAGTCGTCGATAACGACGGCATCCACATGGTGAGATCGGTCAGTGGCACGGCCACCTTGCGGAAGGAAGATCCGCACCTGATCGTTGTGGAATTCATGAACGGCGGCGGTGGGGCGGAATTGAATGTCGAAATTGAAGGCCGGGGCCTGGGTCGGCAACCGCTGTTCCTGTTCGCCTCGGTTGGCTGCGCCAATTGCCATCAAATGACTTCGGATCGGAAACCCCTGGCATCGACTTTAGCCGCTCCCACGCTGGCGAAATTGAAACCTGACGCTGGCTGCCTGAGCGCGAAGCCAGAGAAGGGGGCACCGGCCTATGGCCTGAGTACCAAGCAAAAAGCGGCACTGACCGCAGCGTTGAAGACACCTCCGGTACTCAGTAAGGAGCCGGCTGCCGTCATCGCTCGCACCATGACGACGTTGAATTGCTACGCGTGCCACATCCGCGACAAAATCGGCGGCCCCACGGAAGCGATGAACAAGCTTTTTCTGACCGTCCAGCCGGAAATGGGCGACGAGGGACGCCTACCTCCACCGCTTGAAGGCGTTGGCGCTAAACTCAACGTCGATTACTTCAAGCAGATCCTCGATAAGGGTGTCCACGACCGGCCGTACATGCACACGCGCATGCCTGGCTTCGGCTCGGCGAATGTCGGCCACTTGCAACCGCTTTTCGCGGGGATTGATAAGGTTCCGACCGTGGCCGAGGTCAAACTCGATTTCCCGGTCGCGAAGATCAACGCCAGCGCCCGACACATCGTCGGCGAGCAGGCTCTGGCGTGCATCAAGTGCCATACGTTCAACGGCGTGAAGGCCGAGGGAATTCAGGGCATCGACATGACGGTGATCCCCAAGCGAATCACCCGTGACTGGTTCCACTTTTACATGCTCGACCCGCAGAAATATCGGCCCGGCACCCGCATGCCGAGCGCCTTCCTCAACAACATGAGCCCCCTGCCGATGGTACTCGACGGCAAGCCGGACACACAGATCGAAGCCATGTGGGCGTATCTGAAACTCGGCAACAAGGCCGCTTTGCCGCTCGGCATGGGGAAGAAGTCGATCCCCCTTCTGCCGCGGAAAGATGCGATCATCTACCGCAATTTCATCGAAGGCGCGGGGGCACGAGCCATCGGCGTCGGCTATCCCGAAAAGATCAGTCTCGCCTTCGACGCCAATGACATGCGACTGGCCTTGCTCTGGCAAGGAGCGTTCATCGACGCCGCCCGCCACTGGGAAGGCCGCGGCGTCGGCTACGAGGGACCGCTCGGCGACAATCCGCTGTCCCTTCATACGGGGGCACCATTTGCCGTTCTCGAAAAGGCGGACACCGAGTGGCCGAAGACCGCGCCTCGGGAAATGGGCTACAAATTTATCGGCTACCGGCTCGCTCCCGATGAACGCCCGACGTTCGACTACTCCTTCAACGGCGTCAAGATCGAGGACTTTCCCAATCCCTCGGTCGTCGGCAAGGATACGACGCTGAAACGGACGCTCACTCTGTCAACGACCAGCACGGTGGACAACCTTTACTACCGCGCCGCCGTCGGCACCAAGATCGAGGCAGGTACCGATGGCTGGTTCAAGATCGACGGCTGGAAGATGAAATTGGAATCGACCGGCTTGCCGAAGATTCGCACAATTGGCGGTAAACTTGAATTGCTCGTACCAGTGACTTTCAAGGACGGCAAGGCAACCATTGTGCAGGAATTTGCGTGGTAGACACTCCAGCCGCTTGCGGCTTTGAGCTCGTTTTGCGTGTCGGAAAATGTCTGACACACCAAGTGAGCGCTAAGCCGCAAGCGGCTCAATCCCAATATCAGGATCCATCCAATGACATTTGCACTCCGCTTCTCGTTGCTAGGCCTGCTGATCGGCTTGTTGGCAACCTCTGGGACGGTGTTTTCCCAGGTGAAAAAGACCGAAGAGCCTCCCAAGGAAACTAAGAAGAAGGCCGAGGAGGCTCCCAAGGAAAAGAAGGCCGAATCGAAGGCCGCCAAGGAAGACGACTATTACAAGATCCTACGCTACCAACCGCCCATGAACGAGGTGCTGGATGCCGGTGCGCTCGAAATCATGCCGGACGGCAAGGTCGCGGTCGGCACGCGGCGCGGCGAGATCTGGATGATCGACAACGCCTATGCCGACGACCCGAACGAGGCGAAGTTTACTCGCTTCGCGCACGGCATGCACGAAATCCTCGGTCTGGCCCAGAAAGACGGCTGGCTTTACGTCACTCAACGGCCCGATGTCAGCCGCATCAAGGATACCAACAACGACGGTAAGGCCGACGTCTTCGAGGTCGTCACCGACGGCTGGGAAATCAACGGCGATTACCATGAATACGCCTTCGGCAGCCGATTCGATAAGGACGGCAATATTTGGATTGTCCTGTGCCTCACCGGCTCGTTCAACAGCAACAACAAGTTCCGCGGTTGGGGCGGCAAGGTCGGGGCCGACGGTAAGTTCATCCCAACCACCAGCGGCGTTCGCTCGCCCGGCGGCATTGGCTTTGATGCCGAAGGAAACGTCTTCTACTCCGACAATCAAGGCCCCTGGAACGGCACCTGCTCTCTCAAATATCTGCCGGTCGGCGGCTTCGTCGGTCATCCGGACAGCTTCCGCTGGTACAAGGAGAAGGAAGCCAAGTACCTCGGCGAGCCACCGGCCGTCCCCAAAAGCGGCAGCCGGATCATGACCGAGGCCAAGAAGATCCCGCAGTTCTATCCCCCGCCGGTCATGTTCCCGTACGGCCGCATGGGGAACTCGACGAGCGGCTTCGATGTCGATCTCTCCGGCGGCAAGTTCGGCCCTTTCAACAAGCAACTTTTCGTGGCCGACCAGTCGCATAGTACGATCATGCGTGTCTACATGGAGAAAGTGAAAGACCACTGGCAGGGCGTCTGCTTCCCCTTTCGTTCCGGTTTCGGTTCGGGGAACGTGCCGGTGCGATTTGGCAAGGATGGTTCGCTGATCGTCGGCGGCACCAATCGCGGCTGGGGCTCGCGCGGCAATCAGCCATTTGCCGTCGAACGGCTGGCGTGGACGGGCAAGACTCCGTTCGAGATTCACGAAATGCGTGCAAAGTCCGATGGATTCGAGATCACCTTCACGAAACCCGTCGATGTGAAAACCGCCGGCAACATCGATTCCTATTCAATGAATACCTTTTGCTACATCTACCAGGCCTCCTACGGAAGCCCAGTGGTCGACGAAACGAAAGCCAAGATCACCAAGGTCGAAGTCGCCAAGGACGGTAAGAGTGCCCGCCTGTTTATTGACGGCCTCGTGGAGGGCAACATCCATGAGTTACGCGCGGAAGGCGTCCGCACGATTGAAGGTGAATCGCTCCTGCATCCGCAGGCGTTTTACACGTTGAATTACATACCTGCGAAGTGATTAGCACGAAAAGAAGAGAGCCGCGTCAAAGTGACGCGGCTCTCTTCTTTTCGTGTTCCCATTCCGTTTAATTCCCATCCTTTTTCATTTCAGGCATCGGTGGGGCGATGCCGCCATCGCTATAGGCAGCCGCACCGTACGCAGGCGGTGCGGGGCTTCTTGGCAGTTTGTAGCCGATCATCGTCAGGAACTTTCGGGCTTCGATCGTCTGCACGCCAAGTTGCTTGGCGCGGGTTTTGATGTCAGTCAGTTTCTCCTGGGCAGCCTTGATCTGGGCGGTTTGCGGGGTGTCCTTGTCCGTGGGCAACGCGTCCAGCCGGGGATCGGGAGCAAGAACCAAGTACTGTGTTCTGATCGACATACCTCGGCCATCGCGCTTGACGAAGTCCAGCGGTTTCATTTGCATGTACTCATCAACGATCACGCCCTGCCGTTCGAGAATTCGTAGGAAATCCGTGTTGTTATCGAGCCCGTCGCCATCGAGGTCGATGAGGCCCGCGAAAGCAATGCGGATTTCTTCATCCGGCTTCCAGGCCAGGTTAAAGATCTGATCGCGTACCTGGACCGGGTTGCGAATCGGCTCGTTCTCGAAGAGGATTTTGGCCCGAGCGGATTCGGGGCCGGTGATCTCAACAACTTCAATGCCGGCCTTCACGTAGGGGTTGTCCTCATACGGTTGGCGATCGAGTTGGTACGAGTTCTTTTTCAGCGAATCTTCCTTCGCCTGCAGCGCCAGCCACGAAACGTCGGCACTCACAACCAGAAACGTTACCTGCGGCTTCAGCCGTTTCGCGGAGCCAAGGTTGATCGAGACGAAACCGTTCCCTTCTTTGCGGACGACAATTCCCTTTTTCTCTTCCATATTCAGATTGTCGACGCCCACGGCATTCTGTTTGCCGCCCGACGCGTCTTCATAACGAAGGATCTTTGCCTTCAGATCATTGATCTCGACATTAAGTTTACCGATCTCGTCGACCTTCTCGTTTATCTGCAAACCCATTTGAGCAAGCTTGTCCGCCGCGCCCTTGCCGTCGTTGTTATGCTTCTGGGCCAAACGGGCGAAGGCGGCATCAAGCATCGAATATTTGTCCTTGGTATCGCCCTCGATTTTCGCGATGGCGTCCTTGAACGTCTTCTCGAAATTTCCTTTGTCCTCGTTGTTCGATTCGGCCTGTTTCTTGAATTCCGCGGCCTTATCCTCGGCGGTTTTACGAGCCGCTTCCGCCTGGTTAGCCTTGGTGATGTAGACGGCGATCATGTCGGGCACCGTCATTAACGGAGCAACGTCCGGATCGGCCTTAGTGAGATCCTCGTCGGACCCCGCTTCTTTCGACTTTTCGTCCACTTGGGTCTTTGTCATGGCAAGCAAACGCCAGGTGAAAGCGGAGACTTCTTTCTTCTCCTTCTTGTCCATGATCTTGGGAACCTTCGGGTCGAGGCCGCGAAGCATTCGGTCATATTCTTCTTTGATCTGCGGACGCATCGGATCGAGTTCCCGAACGAGCAAGAGACGATCCGCGGGATCTTCCACACCCAAAGCCATGCGAAGCATGACCTTGCGGATCTTTTCCTCGCGAGCTTCGGCCTCCGCGGCCTTCTGGCGCTTTTCCGCTTCCTTTGCCTTGTTGATGAACACTTCCTGTTCCGCGTAGCCGAAATAAGCCACGGTCCCGGCGATGAATGTCGCCAGCACGAAGAAAACCAACGACAGGATCATGCCGATGTTGGGAC
>JAIOQJ010000183.1 GCA_021413475.1 Planctomycetota bacterium
CGTTAGCTCGCATCCTTCTTAGCCCCGGATGGGGCGTCGGAATGTAGCCACGGGGGGCGCGAAGCGGAACCCGTGGAAACGATGCCCGTACCTCTGCCGCCCCGGCAGGGGCGGAGGAATTCCTTCGCCCCTGCCGGGGCGAGTTGCGTAAACGTTAGGCTTCCACGGGTTGCGCTGCGCCCGCCAAGGCGGGCTTCGCTTCACCCGTGGCTACATTCCGACGCCCCATCCGGGGCTAAGACAAAAATGCAAATCCGCTGAACATTCTACCACCACCTCCCGTTTCGGGTCGCAACCGCTATCAATTGTTATGTCGTTCAGCCTTTTTCGGTTGGTTCCCCGGAGGTCCGAGATGGCCGAATTGTCACATTTCGATGAATCCGGAGCGAGCCGGATGGTCGATACCTCGGCCAAGCCGGAAACCACTCGCGTGGCGAAAGCGAGTGCCCTGGTCCACATGTTGCCAGCGACGTTGGCCTTGATCAAAGATCGCGGCCTGGCCAAGGGTGACGTTCTCGAAGTGGCACGGTTGGCGGGGATCATGGCCGCGAAGAAGACCAGCGACCTGATCCCGCTTTGCCATCCGCTGGCGATCACGGGCGTGACGGTCGATTTCGCCTTCGAAGGCGATACGCTTCTGCGGATCGAGGCCACGGTGAAGATCGTCGGCAAGACCGGCGTGGAGATGGAAGCCCTGACGGCCGTTAGCGTCGCCGCCTTGACGGTCTACGACATGTGCAAGGCGGTCGATCGCGGCATGATGATCGAGCGAATTCGACTCGAAGAAAAGTCCGGCGGCAAGAGCGGGACCTTTCAGGCTTGCCCGCCTAGAGGCGAATAAAGAAATGAACCACAGAGACACAGAGGCACAGAGAAAAGAAGAGAGAACGACACTTTAGTTCCGAAACACCGAATGTCGTGGCTATCTAATTTACGAATCTCTTCGTTCTTGCTTCTCTGTGCCTCTGTGTCTCTGTGGTTAAGAGCATCTTCATCACTATCGCGGCAAGCGACTGCGACCCACTTTGCTTCTGCTGGTAGCCGGGGCGTGCGGACGCGTCACTGGGGCACATCACACTCTCGCGGCCGTGGTGGAGATGATCCATACGGCCACGCTCGTTCACGACGATGTTCTTGACGAAGCGGACCTGCGCCGGCACGTCAAAACCGTCAATGCCGGGTGGGGGAACAAGGTCAGCATCTTGCTCGGCGATCTACTCTTCACGAATGCTTTCCACCTGAGCAGCACGGTCGGCGACGCCCGCGTTTGCGAATGGATCGGCGAGGCGACCAACCGCGTTTGTGCCGGAGAACTGCTGCAAACCATGCAACGCGGCAACCTGATGTTGAGTGAGGAAGAGTACTTCGCGATCATTGAAGGGAAGACGGCCGCCCTGCTCGAATGCGGCGTTCGGCTTGGTGCGTTTCAAGCGGGGGCCGACCCGGAGCAAGTCGAGCGCCTGGCCGGTTTCGGGCGTGACCTTGGCCTGGCATTTCAGATTGCCGACGACGTTCTTGACTTGGTCGGTAACGAGAAGAAGGCCGGCAAAACCCTGGGGACCGATTTCATTCAGCGGAAGATGACGCTGCCGTTGATTAATCTCTTTGAACGGGTGAGCGCGAAAGAAGCCGAGGGCTATCGCCAGTTACTCCGCCGTGAAGACGCGGACATTCGAGAGGTGATGGAAGCTCTACGGGAAACCGGTGCGGTCGAGGCCGCTCAGTTGCGAGCCGAGGCGTATGCGGAAAGCGCCCGGGCGTGCCTCAGCGAATTACCCGCGTCACCGCAGCGAGCGATGCTTGAAGCGATCACCCACTGGTCGGTGCACCGGGACGAGTGAAGGCGCTTTCAAAAATCCTTAGCCACGGATTGA
Organism: Planctomycetota bacterium; assembly: GCA_021413475.1. Classification (GTDB taxonomy): domain Bacteria; phylum Planctomycetota; class Planctomycetia; order Gemmatales; family Gemmataceae; genus JAIOQJ01. The sequence goes on from JAIOQJ010000183.1 coordinate 1,875, forward strand.
ACACGGATCAAACACGGCGCGGCCGAGCCGCAATCGAAACAAGAAACGAGCCACAGAGGACACAGAGCACACGGAGAAAGAAGAATTTTAGTAACCGTTCACCGGGCAAAAGTCCTGCTTTTTAGGCGTTTTGCGAGGGTGCCCCGCGAAAAAATAGTCGAAAATGACCTTTCAAACGCAGGCATTACTCAAAAAACGCCTTGTTTTAGGGCTTCGGACCGGGTGAACGGTTACGAATTTTATAGAGTTTTTTCTCTGTGTCCTCTGTGGCTCAATTCTTGATTAATTTGCGCACGCCGCGAAGATTTAGAGGCCAAGTAACACGGATGAAATGCAAAAGAGCATTTTCTTAATCCGTGTTTGATCCGTGTTCAATCCGTGGCTAAATTCTTTGACGTGATCACTTCTTCTTCTTGGACGCCTTCTCTTCATACACATCGGGCAAGGCATTGTTTTGCATCGGCGGTAGGCTCATGTCTTCCATGCTGTCATCTTCTTCATTTGCTTCTTCCGCCGTTTTCTTGATGACCTTTTCAATCTCGGCAAGATCCATCTGCTGCGTGTATTCCTCGGGGCTGGCAGCGGGTTCCTCTTCCTCCGAAAACTTAACCTTAAAGCGAAGGCTGGCGATATTTAACTGATCGTTGGGCAGAATCGCGGCCCGGCGGACACGTTGGCCATTAACCCGCGTGCCGTTGGTGCTGCCCAGGTCGCGCAACAAGAGCAGGCCGTCGGTGCGGACGATGATACAGTGCTGCTTGGAAATGCTCTTATGATCGAGTTGAATGTCGCAATCTTCCTTGCGTCCGACCAGCATCAGGTCCTTGGTGACATCGATTGAAGTGCCGCCTTCGAGCGGTACAAGTTGGACACGCATGGAAACCCCTCAGGCACGCTCGTGTTGTATATATCCCAAATTACCATGCGGCATCGCGGTTCCCAACGGAAAATGTCCGAATCGCGATGGTTTCTCGTGACTCTTGCCCTCATTCAAGCTTCGCAACGACCGTCCGGCCGATTTGCAGGGCCGCGGTCGCGGCCGGTGACGGGGCATTGATGACGTTGATGACCCGATCGTCGCGCAAAATCAGAAAATCATCGACCAGTTCGCCGTTCGGGGCAATAGCCTGGGCACGCACTCCCGCTGGGGCCGATTCGAGATCTTCTGAGCGAATCGCCGGAACCAGCCGCTGGAGCGCCCTTACAAAGGCGGCCTTGTGTAGCGACCGCCACATCTCGCCGAGCCCCTTCTTCCAATGCCGGAGCGCCATGCGCAGGAAGCCGGGATAGGTCAGCGTTTCGAAGAGATCGCGGCCATTTACCTGAAAGAAGCGATATCCCTCGCGGGCAAACGCCAGCACCGCGTTTGGCCCGCACTCGACGCCTCCTTGAACCATCCGCGTAAAGTGGACGCCCAGAAAGGGGAACCGCGGATCAGGCACAGGATAAATCAAATTCCGGCAGAGTTTCCAGGTCTCGGGCTTCAACTCGAAATACTCGCCACGAAAAGGGATGACCAGGGCCCCGGGTTTTCGCCCCGACAATTTCGCCAGGCGATCGGCATGCAGCCCGCCGCAATTGACGACTTGCTTGGCCAGCACTTCCCCGGCCGTGGTCTGAATGAGCACGCCCTCGCCCGTTCGGCGAAAGTGTATCACACGGGCACCGAACCGCACTTCGCCCCCGGCTTCTCGAATCCGGAAACCCAATCGCTCGCATACTCCCGGATAGTCGACAATCCCCGCTTCGGGCACGTGAATCGCCTGGATGCCGGCCGTGTGCGGTTCCAGTTCGGCCAGCCGTTCCTTGCTGATCATCGAGCAAGTGACACCGTTGGCCTGCCCGCGTTCGAGAATCCGCTGCAACGCGGGAAGTTCACTCGCATCGGTCGCCACGATCACCTTGCCGCAAATCTCGTGAGCCACTCCCTCGGTCGCGCAAAACTCTTCCATCTCTTTCTTGCCCGCCCGGCAATTGAGAGCCTTCTGCGACCCCGGCTTGTAGTAGATCCCCGAGTGCAAAACCCCTGAGTTTCGCCCCGTCTGATGGAAGGCGAGCGACTGTTCTTTCTCAAGGACAATAACGCGCCGACCGGGATATTGCCGAGTGAATTGATAAGCCACCGCCAACCCGACGATGCCGCCGCCAACGACGGCCAAGGAGTAAGATGATTGTTTCGACGACATGGCGAGATTTTATGAAATGGATCGTCGGATCGCCATTTCGTTAGGCCGCAGCTCGCAGGACCGCGCGAGCTGGTCCGTTCGTAGTGACCCGCTTTAGCGGGTCTGGGCGCTCTGACCCGCTAAAGCGGATCACTACGAACAAATAACCTCGTCAGTCTGTGAAAGAGCCTTCTTGAAGAATGGCAGCTTCGCTACCTCGAATTCGAAGAGCTGACTTCGTGCTCAGAATCAGGTACAATCTCGTGGGAGGAATGCGATGCCAATTCACGATTGGACCCGAGTTTACGCCGGCCTTTTCCACGACTTTCATCAGACGTGGTCGATTTACATTAAGAACGCCCTAAATGCGGGCCTGTTGCCGACGGGCGTATCAGCGCTCGTCGAATCAAAAATTGGGCCGATGGAATCTGACGTTTTGGCGGTGGATGCGTTTGACGAACCGCCGCGAAAGGATGATAACCGCGGGGGCCTGCTGACTGCGGTGCCACCCGTGACGAAGATTGTCCGCAAGTCATCGAGAGAATCTTACTCCGAACGCGCTAACCGCATCGTTATAAAGCATCAACTGGGTCGAACCATCGCGGCCATCGAGATCGTGTCACCTGGCAACAAAGATTCCAAGCGAGCGTTCAAGCAATTCGTCGATAAAAGCCTGGAATTCATACGCTCCGGAGTGCATTTGCTGGTCATCGATCTGTTCCCGCCTACGAAGCGCGATCCATTCGGCCTGCACCGGGTGATCTGGGACGAGTTCGAGGAAGAAGACGATTTGTTCGAGTTCCCGCCAGGAAAGGATCGCATCCTTGCGTCGTACGACGCGGGCCGGGATAAAGCCGCGTATGTTGAACCGATCGCCGTTGGGGATGTCCTGCCAGACATGCCGCTTTTTTTGTTCGAAGGCCACTACATCAAGGTGCCCCTGGAAGCCACGTATCAGACGACTTGGGATGTATTGCCGCGTAATCTGCAAATGATCGTCGAAACGGGGGTGATGCCGGGAATTGAGGACGACAACTCTAGATAAGTCGAACTACTTTTCTCAATTCGCCGCACTCATCTCAAGTTCCAACGGCTCAATACTCGTGACGTGCAACAGTGTCAGTGTTGCGTGAGTTCTGTATCGCCTCGGATTCGATTGATCCGGAACAATGATGAGCACGTTCCATTTGCCGGGCCAAATCTGCGACGAATCTGTAATCTCAAATGTCCGTCCGTCGGTAACCGTCAGTCGAAACGGAATAAACGGCTTCGCGTTGCACCAGACCTCGAGCTCTTCCAGGTTCATCACATTTCTCCTGCCATTCCGCATCGAATCGCCGCATCCGTTTTCATGATAGCAAAACCCTCAATGATTAAACAAAAACTCCTTCGTATTAATCAGCGCCCACAGAATGTCCTCGTAAGCCGTCTGTTCCTTCCCTTTGCGTTGCTCGATGTAGCCGGTCAGGCTCTTGATCTCCTCGGCACTCGGCTTGCGCGAGAACGCGACTAGGTAGAGTTCCGTCAGCCGCTCTTCGTGGGACTTTTTGGAATCCTTGGCCATGTTCGCGGCGCGGGCACCGGCGACTTTTGCGAGGATTTCTTGCGAATTGAACATGTGCAGGGCCTGGGCCAGCGAGGCGTCGGAGTTGCGCTCGCATTCGCAGGCGCTGGCGGAGTCGGGCCGGCCGAAGACACTGAGGAAATAGGAATCGAACAGATTGTCGGGCAACTGGACGGCACGAAGGCCGGTAACGCCCTTGAAGCTTGACTTGGTGGCGGTCACGTCGTCGATGGCGTCGAGCAGAACCTCGGCATTGAGCCGCTTCGGCAGAAAGCGGGAGTGGTTCTGGCGATCATCGGCATTGAAGGCGTTGGGGATCGCGCTGAGTTGGTAGCTCCGCGAAAGGCAGATGGTGCGGACCAGCTTGCGGAGGTCGTACTTGCTGTCGATGAAACTCTGAGCCAGGGCATCGAGCAATTCGGGATTCGACGCAGGGTTGGTGACGCGCATGTCGTCTTCAGGATCGATCAGACCGCGGCCCATGAAGTGCTTCCAGTAGCGGTTCGCGAGAGCCTTGCCAAAGAACGGGTTCTTGGGGTCAACCATCCAGTCGGCCAGTTGTTCGCGCGGGTCGGCGTCCTTGTCCATATCGACCGGCTCGCACCCGAGGCCGGCTGCCTTGACGAGTTTGTTCGTCCGCGGATTTTTGATTTCCGCTGTGCCGTTCTTCATGGTCACCGTGGCGGGAATGCCCGGATCGATCTTGTTGTCTTTCAGTTTCTTCGGGAGCTTCGGCTCTTTCACAACCACGTTGGTGAAGAATGCCGTCAGGCTCCAGTAGTCGTGCTGGCTCCACTTCTCGAACGGATGATGATGGCACTTGGCGCATGCGAGCCGTTGACCGAGGAACAACTGAGCGGTGTCTTCCATCTGGGCGGTCGATTCCTTCAGTTCGCGATACCAGACGACCGGAGGATCCTTGATTTCCTCACCCTTCACGGTCAGAATTTCGCGGACGAATTTGTCGTACGGCTTGTTCTCCTTGATTGAATCGCGGATCCAGTCATGGAAGGCCTGGGTCGGCTTGAGATCATCCGTCGCGGTCTTGCGGCGGTTACGCAGGACGGCACTCCACTTATTGGCGAAGAACTCGGGGTAATCGGGGCCATCGAGGAGAGTGTCGATCAGTTTTTCGCGTTTATTGGCCGTCCTGTCTGCGAGAAACGCCTCGGTTTCGAGGCGCGTCGGCAATCGGCCGGCGATGTCAAGCATCACTCGGCGGACGAACGTCGAATCGTCGCAAAGTTCCGACGGCGGCAGGCCGAGCGCCTTCAATCGCTTGAAAACGAGTTCATCGATGAAGTTGTTTGCCTTGGGAAGATCGGTGATCGGCGCTCCTAGCGGTACCGTGGCCCGGAAAACATCGACGTGCGACTGGAAGCGGACCATGATAGCCGCGCTGCCGGGGATCGATTTGGCACTCACCAGGCCTGAACCACCCACCTCGGCGAGTTCGGTATGGTTCGATTCAAATTGGGCCATGCGGGTGACGTCGGTCGTCGTGCCGTCGGTGTGATGGGCGATGACGATCAATTGCTGCTGTCCCTTGCGATCGAGCAGAAGTTCCTTCGGCAGCACCTCGATGTGGACGACGGCTCCCTCTCCCGGCTTGCCGAGCGGGGCACCCTGTTCGACCCAGCGTTTCAATATGGTGTAGAACGGTGACTGATATTCGAGTTTCTTGCCGCCGCCGTGAGCCATCTGCCCGGTGGCCTTACGGAGGAGTAAGCTGTATTCGGGAGACGTCGCAAATACCCGACGGCCGCGAGCCTCTTTGACGAGATACTCAAAATCGTCGAGCGGCTCGAAGCCGAGCAACGAGAGTTTGAAACCGTTCTGCCCATCGGCCTTTCCGTGGCAACCGCCCGAGTTGCAACTGAACTTCGTGAAGATCGGCACCACTTGATTCACGAAATGAACGGGGATGTCTTTGATGATGTTTGTGACTTCAATCTGGATGGACGCCTTCGCGGTTCCGGAGACGGCCTGAATCGTCGTCTTGCCTTCCTTCAACGGCACGATGAAACCGGTCGAATCGACGCGGACGATATCGGCGGGGCTCGCGGTGAACTGCGAATTGCGCGTCAGATCGCGGGTCTGGCCCGTCGAGTATTTGCCGATCACCAACAATTGCTGCATGGCATCGCGGCCCGCGAGCACGACCGTGCCGTCCTTCGCCCGTCCCGATTCGATCGCCAACGATTGCAACGCACCCGGATCGCCAAGGCCCTTGGCTTCGGGAGCGGCGAAGATGGGGGCGGCGAGGAGGAGAGGCAGAAGGGTGGAAAACGTGAAGCGCATGAACTTATTCCTCTCACGAAAACAAGTTGGCGTCATTGACCCGAGCCCGAAGCGCCAGCAAGGGAGGATCCTCCCTTGCTGGCGC
>JAIOQJ010000184.1 GCA_021413475.1 Planctomycetota bacterium
GAGACCGTGGCCTGGGCCTGGTCGAGACTGGTGCGCGAGGAGGTACCGCTGGTTGTGAGGCTCAGGACGCGGGTGAGTTCCGCCTTGGCGAGGGCAAGGCCTGCTTCCGCCTCGCGGCGCTGGGCGCGGATCTGTTCCAGTTCTGGGGCGCGCTTGCCGCTCATCAAGTTGGCGAGCTGGGCTTTCGCGGTGATCACGGCGGCTTCGCTGCGTTCTGCTTCAGCGGTGGCCGCGGTTGCGTCAAGGCTGAAGACCATGGCGCCCTTCTTTATGCTGTCACCCTTGTTGACGCCGCGCACGGCAATGCGTCCGGCGTGGGGAGCCGCGATAATAATGGTCTCGCCTTCGACATAGCCCAAATAGTTTGCCTGGCCGCCGGGCATGGGCAGCCACAGGTCCTTGAAATAGAAGGCCGCCACGGCAAGGACCACGATCAGAATTGGGATGAGCTTTTTCATGGTTGAAGCGCCAAATCGGCGATTCGAATGGTTCCTTGCGGAGCGGCCAAAGGAGCGATCGTTGCCGACGCATCGAGTGTTTGGATCGTCGCGTATCGGTGTCCAGACGCGCGGGTAGAATCGGCTATGGGATCCCGAAAGACGATGAGTTTTCGGCCGTTGACATCCAGGACCCAGTAGTCGGCGATGCCGGCGGAAGCGTAGAGGTCGGCTTTGTCTCCGGTGTCGTAATCGAGCGAGGTATTCGAGACTTCGACGACCATTAACGCTGAAGTTGGATGCACTTGATGAGTAGTCATCTCGCCGACGATCACGGCCAGGTCAGGAATCGGATCAGTGTTCTTCCCGAGCGGCAATGACATTTGAATGCGAACCCAATAAATGTCGTCCGGGAAAATTTTGCCGAAGGTCCGGTTCGTTTTGGCGACGCACAAATCGTGTGGGTGATTGGGTGCGGGCATGTCGAGAATCTCCCCATCGACCAAGATCATCTTGCGACCTTCGAAGACTGGCAAGCCGACAAGTTTGTGAAATTCGTCAACGGTCCAGCGGGCACGCTGAGCGCGAAATGGCGGGGAGCTAGCGGGTATCGGAGCGGTTAGGGTTGACATGCCATACCTCCTTTTCAAGCATTCTATCACGATTTTCGATGAGTTTCACGCCTTCCCCAAAATCGAATCCAGTACCCAGCATCCGCGCACGTGCGGCCCAACACCACGGCAATGGTGGATGATTTCGTCGCTATCGCAACCGGCATCCATCAGGGCGTCGGCGAGGATCGGCATGCGGTCGAAGGCGCGGTCTTCGTAGATGGCGAGAGCTAAATCGACGACATTGGAGGTGAGCCAGCGAGGGTCAATGGTGACGGGGCGGAATGGGTTGCCGACAATGTCCATCAGGATGACACTGAATTCGGTTAATGACTCTGAGTGCAGATCATTAACTGCGCTAAGGTCGGAATAGTCGTAGTAGCCTGTTTCAAAGTTCACGAACCAGGCAGATTGTTCGGCGCAAAAATATGCGGACTCAATCGAATAATGCCGAGCGAGGAGGTTGATGAGGCACAGGGTTGGAGGGCCGTAGCCGTCATCCTCTTCATAAATCTCAAATGCCATGAGTTCCGCGGAAGAACGTTCGGCCTCGCTCGCCATTCCATCGGCATAACGCATACACACATCAATAATGGACCGGCTCATGGATGTATGTTGCGGCATTTCCTCGTAATCGAAACCATCCCATGCATATTGGCAACAGGCCACGGCAAAGTGCCGCAACTTCCGGTCGCTCACCTTCGCCTCTAAAAACCGAAGCATTGGTCTCGGGTCCGTGGACGCGAGCCACTCGATTTCATTCATGATTGCACTTCACGCCCCCCACGACAACAATTCGCTCATCCAAATCGAACCTGCGCACGACCCACTGTGCTTGGACAACTACTCCGAGGCCTTTTACATCTCAAGCCCAAACTGCCCAGGATCGCCGACGACGGTGGAACGAAGATTCCCGGCACCCGTGTCGGCAATCAAGTTGCGAATTACCTGTTGTTTATTCGTGGCCGAGAAAAGTTCGATCTGAATTCGAGGCCGACCGTTGTAATGAGTCCAGAGGGCGCGGGGCATCAACACGTCTCCCAAATTTCTTGAACCTCGCTGTAATCCACGCCGGCTTCAAAGCAAAACGTCTTTTGGCGATCAGGTTTCTTCGCGAGTAGCAGGCTGATCGCCTTGTCAAGACTGTCTGCGGTCGTCACAACTTGCCCGTTGGCGATGCCGACGAACTTGCCTGCAAAGGGAGATTGCCGATTTGCCAACGCTTCCAGATTGATCTGTTCTGCCAAATTTCGATTCAATTCCTTAATGTCGGATACCATTGAATCTCCTCCATCAAGTAAACCATAACCTCAAGGCTTCACTGAAACCTTGTCCGCCGTCGGGAAATCTTCCGGAACCTTCTGCGTTACCTTGCCCGTAGCGACGAATTCGCAGCCTCGGGCGAAGGTCACGCGGAAGCCGACGCATTTCATGGCGGCGTCGCTGTGGCCGAGGGTGGTGTGGAAGACTTTGCCTTTCTCGTAATCGATGACCATTAATTGCGGTTCGTTCTCGCCGCTGCCGCCCTTCTTGGGATCGGCGAAGGCGGTGGCAAGCACGACCAGATTCTTGGCGGGCCCGCGCAGGCGATCGTAGAGTTCATCCTGGGCGTGCAGCCATTTTTCCGGCAAGCCTTTGACGATGGGGTGATCCTTCTCGCGTGTTTCGATGAGATAGGGATGCTGCGCTCCGTGGCTGCCGCCTCGGCCGGGCGATTCGTCCTTCACGATCTTCCCTTCCTTGAAGCGGACGTACGGGCCGTCTTTCTCGGTTCGGCCGCCCCAGCCGCCGACGCCGATCATCGCATTGTACTCCGGCCATTTGGGGAACGAATTGTCGGCAGCGTGGACCGAGACAAAGCCGCCGCCTTTGGCGACGAATTCCACGAACGCGTTCTTGGTTGCCTCCGGCCAGTCGGCCCCGTTGTAATTTGAAATCACGACCTTGTAGTCGCTGAACTTGGGTGCAAAGCCGGTGGTGTCCTTGGCCGGTGCGGTCGCGACATCAACGGTGAAGAGCTTCGTCTCTTCAAGGATTTGTTTGAGCACCGGCGTCGTTTTCGCCCAGGCGTGGTTGTTTTGGCCGTCGATAATTAGGGCCTTGATCGGTTCTTGCGCATTCGCGAGTGGTGCCATGATGGCGGCGAGCAGAGTAGCGGAAAGTAGCCAGCGGAGCCTTTGCATGAGGATCTTCCTTTTCAAGAGAGCTTATCAAGGGCGATTTTGCTCCTATCCTATCACCTGTCGCCTCCGAACGCGAGAAATCAAAATAGCGAACAGTCATCAGGCCGTTGAGGAAGAAATACCCATGTTTCGTTGCTTCGCGAGCATCCTCGTTCTACTCTTTTCGACGACCCTACAGGCGGGTGAGTTCAACAAGAAGCTTAAGGTCGGCGATCCCGCCCCCGCCTGGAAGGATCTGCCCGGGACCGACGGCAAAACGCATTCCCTGGCGGATCTGAAAGGCAAGGAAGTCGTGGTCGTCGTCTTTACTTGCAATAGTTGCCCGATTGCCGAGGATTACGAGGATCGGATCGTCGCTTTCGCCAAGAAACACTCGGCGGACGATAGCAAGGTGACGCTGGTGGCGATCAACGTGAACACCGTACCCGAGGATCGACTGGATAAGATGAAAGCCCGGTCGAACAAGAAGAAATTCACGTTCACCTACCTTTACGACGAGACGCAGAAGATCGCCAAGGACTTCGGGGCGACTTACACGCCCGAGTTCTTCGTTCTCGATAAAGACCGCAAGATCGCCTACATGGGTGCGATGGACGACAAGAGCAACGAGAAGGAAGCCAAGGTCAACTTCCTGGAACCGGCGGTGGAAGCTGCCCTCAAAGGCGAAAAGGCGGCGAAGGCCGAGACTCTGGCACGCGGTTGCATGATCCGCTTCAAGAAGGAACGGGATTGAATCTCGGCAAACTCAGGAGAGGATCAAGCATGGCAACGCTTTTGGTGACGGGCGGCTGCGGTTTCATCGGCAGTAACTTTATCCGCGATGTGCTGGCGAACGAGCCGGACATATCCATCGTCAATTTCGACGCGTTGACCTACGCCGGAAACCTCGCCAATCTTGCCGACCTCGAAAGTCATTCGCGTTATCGCTTCGTGAAGGGTGACATTACCGATCGGGCCGCCGTCGAGAAGGCTCTTGAGGGCGTTGACGGGGTCATCAATTTCGCGGCCGAGAGCCATGTCGATCGGAGCATTCTTGATTCCGGGCCGTTCCTCCGGACCAACGTGATCGGCACACAGATCCTGCTGGATGTCGCCCGCTCCCAGAAAATCAAGCGTTTCGTGCAAGTTTCCACCGACGAAGTCTACGGTAGCCTGGGGGCCACGGGGCTGTTCACGGAAGAAACGCCGCTGCACCCGAATAGCCCCTACTCGGCCAGCAAGGCCGCGGCCGACATGCTGGTGCAAGCCTATGTGCATACTTTCGGAATGGATGCGGTCATCACGCGTTGCTCCAACAATTACGGACCGTATCAGTTCCCGGAAAAGCTCATTCCGCTCTTCATCACGAACTTGATGCGCGACCAGCAGGTGCCGATCTACGGGGACGGGCAGCAGATCCGCGATTGGATCCACGTCCGCGATCACGGGGCCGGCATTTTGGCTGCGTGGCGCAAGGGCAAAGCCGGCGAGGTTTACAATTTCGGCGGCCGTTGCGAAAAAGCGAACCTCGACCTGACCCACTTGATGCTCGATCTACTTGGGAAACCCCGGACGCTGATCAAGTACGTGCAAGATCGGCCCGGCCACGATCGCCGCTACGCGATTGATTGCACGAAGGCGGAACGCGAGCTCGGCTGGAGCCCGCAGATGACCTTCGACGTCGGCCTTCGTGAAACGATCGATTGGTACAAGGCGAACGAAGCCTGGATCAAAAACGTCCGCAGCGGGGACTATTTGAAGTATTATCAGCAACAGTACGGAAGCCGTTGAAACTTTTCTGGTCCCAAAATCCATTTCCATCGAGAAGCGATATGAAACTTCGCGGCATCGTCTTGGCAGGCGGCAAAGGCACTCGGCTTGGCGAACTGACAAAGGTGACCAACAAGCACCTTCTACCGGTCGGTTCCTTGCCAATGGTTTACTACCCGCTGAAGAAGATCGTTGGGGCGGGCATTAACGACGTCTTGCTCGTCTCAGGCACTGAGCACATGGGCGACTTTGTCGAACTGCTTGGCTCCGGCAAAGCTCATGGGTGTGCGCTCACCTACCGCGTTCAGGATGAAGCGGGCGGCATCGCGCAGGCACTTGGCTTGGCGGAGACATTCAGTGCGGGACATCGCTCGCTGGTCATCCTCGGCGACAACATCTTCCAGGCTCCCGTCAGTGCCATGCTTGACGAAGCGAACAAGCAACCGAACTGGGCCTGGGTC
>JAIOQJ010000714.1 GCA_021413475.1 Planctomycetota bacterium
GCCACCCCGCCGGAAAGCGATCTGTCGCTCGATCCCCTCGTCGAAGTGCTGGAACGCAAACGCACCGTCCACTTCCATTGCCATCGTGCCGACGACTTGATGACAGCGTTACGGATCGCCGAGGAGTTCGATTTTGACATCGTTCTTCAGCACGGGACAGAAGGTTACCGCATCACCGACGAACTGGCGAAACGGAAGATCCCCGTCTCCCTGACGCTCGTCGATAGCCCGGGCGGCAAGCTCGAAGTGATGGGCCGGCTCGACGAGAACGCCGCGATCCTCGAGAAGGCCGGCATCCTGGTCGCCATCAATACAGATGACTCGGTGACGGAATCGCGATTCTACTTGCGCACCGGTTCGATCGCCGTCAACGGCGGCCTGAGCGAGGACGGAGGCGTGCGAGCTCTGACCATCAATCCCGCCAAAATGTTGAAGCTCGACCACCGCATCGGCTCGCTGGAGAAGGGGAAAGAGGCCGACTTCGTGATCCTCTCCGGTGCCCCGTTCAGCATCTACACGCACGTGCTCGCCACTTATATTGATGGCGTTTCGCAGTTCGATCGCACCAGCAAACGCGATTGGACCTATCAAGCGGGTGGCTTCGCCGTGACGGATTTGAACAAGCTCCCGCCGATCACCGGCCTTCTCAAGCCGCTGTCGCCCGTGAAAGCCCCGACGTTCCCGGCACTGGAAGATCCGCTCAAAACGATGAAGACCGTCGCGATCCGCGCCGGCCGTATCCACACCTCGGCCGGGGCACCAATCCTGGATGGTGTGATCATCATCGAAGGCGGCAAGATCAAGGCGATCGGACTCGCCAAGGATATCGAGATTCCCAAGGGCGTCCCCGTGCTCGCCGCCGCGGAGGTGTCGCCTGGGTTGATCGATGCTCACACGGTCTGCGGTCTCTCGGGCGCGTACAACGTCTCGGCCGATCAGGACCAAGAGGAAGCGAGCGACCCCAACCATCCCGAGCTTCGCGTGCTCGACGGCTTCAACCCCAACGAACCGCTGATCGAATTCCTGCGGGCCAACGGCGTCACCACTATTCACACTCTGCCCGGCCGGGGGAACGTGATCGCGGGGCAAACGGGCATCTTCCACACCTCGGGAATTACGGTCAATCAGGCGACCATCCGCTTCCCGGCGGGACTTCTGGTGAATCTTGGCGAGTCATCGAAATCCAACAGCGGTAAGTGGCCGCAGACGCGAATGGGCAGCGCCAACCTGGCCCGTACTACGTTCGAACAGGCCCGCAATCACTTCGCCAAGAAGGATCGCAGCAAAAACTTCAAACTCGACGGCCTGGAGCCGATGTTCAAAGGCGAATTGCCCGTGATCTTCAGTGCCCATCGGGCCGATGATATTGCCACCGCCTTGCGGCTGGCCGAGGAATTCAAGTTGAAGCCGATCCTCGATTTGGCCACGGAAGCGTACCTGATTCCGGAAGCGGTCATCGCGTCGAAAGCCCCGATCATCGTGCATCCGACCATGCAACGCGCCGGTTCGAGCATCGAAACGCTCAACGGCTTCACCGGCAACGCGGGATTCCTCGCCGACCGCAAAGTGCCGATCGCCATCGGCACCTCGTTCGAGAGTTACGTTCCCAAGACACGCATCCTCCGTTCCGAGGCAGCGATGGCAATGACCCACGGTCTGGGCCACGAGCGGGCCCTGAAGGCGGTGACCATCGACGCCGCCAAGATTCTGAACATCGACAAGGACTACGGCAGCCTCGAAGTCGGCAAAGTCGCCAACGTCGTCCTCTACGACGGCGACCCGTTTGAAAATACCTCGCATGTGACGTTCACGGTCGTCCAGGGACGGGTCGTGTATAGTCGGGATGAATACCTCAAGCTCCCGTTCTCACGGCGAGCGTTCGCCCTGACGGGCGGCTCGAGTTGCTGCCTCGGCGAGTGGTGAACCAAGGAAGGAATCGGCATGCAATTGCTTCTAACCAACGACGACGGCATCGAAGCCGAAGGTTTGCAGGCGTTGGAACGCGCGGCACGGGAACTCGGCGAGACCTGGCTGCTCGCGCCCGCTGGTCCGCAATCGGGGTGCAGCCACACCGTGACTACGCACGCAGGCGTCCGCATCGAGACGCGCGGTGAGCGGCGTTTCGCAATCCACGGCACCCCCGCGGATTGCGTGCGGATGGGCCTGCACAAGGTCCTTCCCAAAGCCGCCTGGGTGCTCTCGGGCATCAATCACGGCGGCAATCTTGGGGCGGACGTCTATTACTCGGGTACGGTCGCCGCCGTTCGCGAAGGTGTTCTGCACGGTTGGCCCGGCATCGCCCTTTCGCACTATCGGCACAAGGGTCGCGAGTTCGATTGGGACCGTGCCGCCCGCATTGTGCTTCCGATCCTTCGTGAATTGATGAATCGCGGCCCCGAGCGCGGTATATTCTGGAACGTCAATCTGCCGCATCTCACTCCTGGAGAACCCGATCCCACTTGGGTGATCTGCCCGCTCGATCCCGCACCTCTCCCGTTGAGCTATCGCCATGAAGAAGGTCACTATCATTACGATGGCGACTATTTCTCGCGCGGCCGAGCCCCCGATTGCGATGTTGATGTATGCTTCGGTGGCAGAATCGCCGTGACGCAGATTCGGTTGTTTTGATCGTCTTGGCGAGCCGGCCCGCGTAAGTGGCCGGAGTATTCAAAAACTCCGGCCACTTACGCGAACCGGCTCGCCAAGAATTTTATTCGGCGGAGGGTTCCGACTTTGACGATCCTCGAAAATCTCGTTCAGCTTGCCCACCCGCAAGGCGGTTGGGGCTATATCGCCGGGCAAGCCGCGCATCTCGAGCCCACTTGTTTGGCATTACTCGCCCTGGGTGCCGAGAAGGAATGCTTCCAGGAACCGATCGCCGCCGGCTTGCGCGTGCTCGAAGAGAACTCGCTCCCCGACGGCGGTTATCGCCTTTCGCGCGGCCGGCCGCAGGCGCTCTGGCCGACGCCGCTCGTGCTTTTCACTCGCTTGACGCTCGGTGTAAACGACGATCGCGCGAAGCAAACAATGAACCGGTTGCTGATGATCCAGGGCCGCGTCATCACCGACGATCCCGAAGTCGCCGACATGATGGATATCGACTTGAAAAAAGTCGGCTGGCCCTGGGCCCTGAACACGTTCTCGTGGGTCGAGCCGACGTCGTGGGCCTGCCTCGCGCTACGGCGGGCCGGGAAAGGGACCGAACCCCGCGTCATCGAAGGCGTTCGCCTCCTGCTCGATCGCGCTTTCGATCAAGGCGGCATCAACTATGGCAATCGCCTCATCCTGGGGCGGATGACCGAACCGATTCCCACGCCGACGGCCTTGATGCTGCTCGCCCTCCAGGGGCACGGCAACGAACCACGCGTCCAGGCCGCCCGCAAATACCTAATGGATTCGGTTGCATCAACTAGCGATCTGGAGCATCTCGGCTGGGCCAAGCTTGCTCTGCACGCGCACGGCGACGACACCGCCGCCATTGATGTTCGAATTCGTTCCTCTTACGAAGCCAACACGGCCGACGGCCGGCCGATGAGCGTCGTTCGCCATGCGTTGACGGCCCTGGCCCTTGATGCCGGCAATCGTAATCCGTTCCGCTTGAATGAAGAACAAGCCAAACCGCTGGCACTGGCGACAGTCACCTCGTTCTCCGAGACGCGTGAAGACACCAGCATGAAGCCTGGCTTTCTCTCGAAAATCCGGGCCAAATTCCGCGGCGTGATGGTTCGCGGCCTCGAGGCCATGCGTGCTCCGCCGGCGTTCGGGTCCGTCCACATCGCGGCCGTCGACGATTACGAAGCCGATCTGCACGCCGTTCTGAAGAAACAGTTCGAGCACTTCCGCCCACACGTCCCCTTCGCGGGCAAGCGGATCGTTCTGAAACCGAACCTCGTCGAATGGCATCGCGACAAGGTCAT
>JAIOQJ010000778.1 GCA_021413475.1 Planctomycetota bacterium
TCGCGGCCTGCTGCTCTCGTTCATTTTCTTCCTGCCCAAGCGGCTGGGGGAAGGCCAGTTTTACCTGCTGGGCATGTTGGACAAGGAAGGTAAGCCGCTCGATGGCAGCAAGACGTATCGGCTCAACGTCCCGGCCAATGCCCCCATCAGGCAGTACTGGTCGGCGACCCTGTATGATCGGGACACTCACGCGCTCATTCGCAAGATGTCGCACGCAGCCCGTTCCTCCCAGAGCCAGGGCTTGCAGGTCAATAAGGACGGATCTGTCGACGTGTATTTCGGGCCGAAAGCCCCAGAGGGCAAAGAATCGAACTGGACCCCTACGGATCCGCAAGGGAAATTTGAGATCCTCTTCCGCTTCTACGGCCCCCTTCCATCACTCTTCGACAAGACGTGGGTGCTGCCGGACGTCGAACTCGTGAAGTGAAATCCAGCCTGCCTCCGGGCTGGCCAACGGTCAGCCCTTCCCGTCGCTCGGATCGCGGGACAAGCCGGTTCAGAACGACGCGATGGCAGCACCGACCTCCACTGGGGCCGAAAACCCCGGAGGGCTAGGAAAAGAACTGGCTCGCGACCGTACCCGGAAAAGGGTACTTCGGCATTCTGCGGCTCTACGGGCCGACCGAACCGGCGTTCACGAAGTCCTGGAAGCCGGGCGACTTGACGAAAGTGAAGTGATTCTAGTCGGGGGTAACAATGGCCGTTCACAGTAAGCGCCGGAACAACTTGACTCCGGTGAATCCGACACCGCCCACGCGGGGGCGCCGCTGGTCGCGCTGGGCGGTGTACCTCGGTCTGCTCACGGCCGCGTTCGGCGTTGCTTACGGGTTGACCGCATACCTCAATCGCCCGCCCGCCGCGCCGCCAGGCATGGTCTGGATCCCAGGCGGTGAGTTCGTCATGGGTGCGGAAGGCGAGACGCGCCAGAAGAATGAACTCCCAGCGCACAAGGTCCGCGTTGATGGCTTCTACATGGACGAGACCGAGGTCACCAACGCCCAGTTTCGGAAGTTCGTCGAGGCGACGGGATATGCGACCACGGCCGAGAAGCCGGTGGACTGGGAGGAACTCAAGAAGCAGTTCCCGCCGGGCACCCAGAAGCCATCGGCTGATCGCCTCGTCCCCGGATCGCTCGTCTTCACACCGCCGAACGCGGCTGTTCCGTTCAACGACATGAATCGATGGTGGACATGGACGGCCGGAGCGTGCTGGAAACATCCCGAAGGGCCGGGCAGCGACCTGGCCGGGCGTGATGATCACCCGGTCGTTCACGTTTCTTGGGACGACGCCTCCGCCTACGCGAAGTGGGCCGGGAAGCGGCTGCCGACCGAAGCCGAATGGGAGTTCGCGGCCCGCGGCGGACTGGCCGGCAAACGTTTCCCCTGGGGCGACGACATGCCGAACGATACAGACAGATTCAAGGCGAACATCTGGCAGGGCAACTTCCCGCATCAGAATACGAAAGCAGATGGCTGGGATCGCACGGCACCGGTCAAGAGTTTCCCGCCGAACGGCTACGGTCTGTACGAGATGGGCGGCAACGCCTGGGAGTGGTGCTCCGACTGGTATCGGGCAGATGCCTATGTCGGCCGCGCCGGCGTCACGGTGAACCCGAAGGGGCCGAACACTTTTTGGGATCCGAACGAACCACTCACCCCCAAGAGGGTAAACCGCGGCGGATCGTTCCTGTGTCACGTCACTTACTGCGAAAGCTATCGGCCGGCTGCTCGCCGTGGGACGGGTTTCGACACGGGGATGTCGCATATCGGCTTCCGTTGCGTGGTCGACAGGGCCGACTGGGAAAAACGGAAGTAGCCGGTAAGAATTTTTTGCTGAAATTTGTCCCGTTTCCCACCAGTTCGGGTGAAGAATTCTGCGGGCAGCAGCGATACATTCGCATTTCCTTCCGAAATCGGTTGTGTTGGTTGTATCAGCTTGCGGAATTAAGCAACTTGAAAGGTAAATTTCATCAAGTTGCAATAAGCCCGGCGCGTACTTCACGGTCAGGTCAAGACGATTAGATGGGTAGACAGAATTGGCACATTTGTGACCCAAGGAAGGGGACTATCGTGAAAATATCGCCATTCTTATTCGCGGGATTCTTGATTTTCGGAACCTCAGCGTTGCGAGGCGAAACCCCGACTGTTTCATCCCCATCAAATTCGAATCCGATCCCAAGTGCCTTCGAAGCCGACCCGATCGCCCAGCGGGTCGCAGACGCCTCCCCGATTCCCCAGGCACCGGTTTCGGACGAATGCCTGACTTGCGACAACAAATGGGCCGCATTCTGGAATCAGTCCACGCTCACCGGCGACTGGTGCGGCTTGCGTACTCGCCTACAAGAGAGCGGTATCACGTTTGGTGGAAACCTGACCCAGTTCGGGTTCGGGATCGACGGCGGAGTTCAGCGGCGAGTCCTGCCGGCCCTTCCGCCGGGAAACAATTTTCAGTACACGGGTCGCGGCGAATACGAAACGAGAATCGACCTGGAGAAATTTGGTGGGATGCCCAAGGGGACCCTGCTCATTCGCGCCCAGCAATGGTTCGGACAATACGGCAACGTGACTCCAAACGTCGGTTCGTTCCCGCCAGCGATCTTCGCGGCCGCGATTCCGCCCATGCCCAACGACCCGGGATCGTTGTTCCTCACCGACTTCTTCGTGACTCAGCCGCTGTCAAAGAACTGGGTAGTATTCGCGGGCAAGAAGAACGTATTGGGCGCCGCCGACCAGGACGACTTCGCCGGCGGAAACGGAACCAGTCAGTTCCTTAACCAGGCTTTCGTTGCGAATCCTGCGTTCCTACTTGGTCTCCCCTACACCTCGTTCACGGCCGGGGTGGTCAGCCCACGTGACTGGGGTGGATTCTCCGCCTTCGTTTACGACCCGCAGGACCGGACGAATGTCTTCTTCCGTCCGAACGATTTGTTCTCCAAGGGGGTGATCGTCGGCGGCGAAGTGAAGTTGAAAACGAACTTCTTCTCCTTGCCGGGCGAACAGCACATCGGTGGAATGTGGAAGCACGTCGCGACCGACGGTCCCTGGTTTTCCCATTCTGAATGACTCCTACACGATTTATTACGGCTTCGATCAGTACTTCCAAGTGTATGACACGGACACGAAACGCGGCTGGGGGCTCTTCGGGCGAGCGTCGATCAGCGATGGCAATCCGACTCCCATCCGGTACTTCCTAAGCGCCGGTATCGGCGGTTACAGCCCGTTCGCCTATGAGCGCGGGGACACATTCGGGCTTGGTATCTATTACACCGGGATGAGCGATCAGTTTGGACCTTTGCCTCGGGCGATTGTGGGGAACCGCGACGGGATGGGTGTGGAGGCCTTCTACAACTTTCAACTATCCCCTTGGATGAATCTCACGCCGGACTTCCAGATCATTAAACCCGAAGCAGGCGCGTTTGCGAAAACTGCCTACATCGGCGGATTGCGGCTCAACCTGAAATTCTAAAGCTGGTTGGACGTGAACGGTCAAAACCGTTCACGTCCGAATTTGTCGGGCGCTCAAGGCATTTTTCGAATCGGGCCGCATTGGCGTGAAGGGTGAATAATGTCTCGCTGCGAAAGTGGCCATGTTTCAAACCGCGATCAAGTCTCCGTCGATTGAACAACTTGGCCGGCCAGTTCCCGAATCTGTTTGGCCATCGCATTTAGTACCAATGCAATCGGTTCCGATAAGGCCAGCACGGTCGCGGCCCGCGAACCAACCAAGTATGCGTTGAACCGGGTGCAACTTCGGGGCAGGGCCGACTCGGTCCTCGCCAGCGATCAGCGGCAATTGTTCCAAGAGGGTGGCTTCCATTTCCCCTTCACCGAAGATCTGCTCATTTCACGTTCCGGCCTCTTCGGCCTGCCACCGTTCGCGGAGAGCAAAATCGTCGGCATCGGCCGAACCGAGACACATCTAGCCATCCGGGTCGGGCCGTGGACATTCGCTTTCTTCATCGACAAGCAAGGCCGCTTCGTCGGTTCAATGGCGGCCATTGAGGAACTGAAACGGTCAGATTCTTGACACCCATCAGAAAGGAAATGGCGAGAGAATCGGTCCAAACCTGCGAGGGTGAATTCTGCATTTTTTCTGCACCCATTGACTGTTTCAGCCCAATGTAGCTACAATACTTTCCAATCGCATCGGCTGTTGTAAGCCAATGAAGAATCACTACTTGCAGTGTGTTTGCTCTATTTCCGCAATATGACCTAACAAGAGACGATGCAGCTTGAGGTGCTGGTACTCTCAAGGGTGTGCAGGTTCAAGTCCTGTCCCCGGCACTGCATTACAGGGCAAGGAGTTACGGAGAACCCGTTTCGCCTTGCCCTTTTTCGTTTCCGTGAACGCTTCTCACTTTTGCGCCCGGTATCTTCCTTTGCAACTCGGAAAGTGGTTTTGTCGAGGTTTCATACGAACTGCGTCTACGCTTCGGTCGTCTGCCGCTCGATCGATCCATGAAAAGGAAAACGGATATGCGAACGCTTCTGTCACTTGTGTTTAGCGGATGGGCGCTCGTTTGGGCTTCCCATGCGAGTGCGGCGGAAGCGGCGAAGCCGAATGTCCTCATCATCCTCGCGGATGACATGGGCTTTTCCGATGCCGGATGCTACGGCGGCGAAATCGCGACGCCGAATCTCGATGCCCTCGCGAAGAATGGAATCCGCTTCACGCAGTTCTACAACACGGCCCGCTGCTGGCCGTCGCGGGCGGCGATCCTTACCGGGTATTACGCTCAGCAAGTTCGGCGTGACTCGATTCCCGGCATCAAGAGCGGCGGCCAGGGCACCCGACCAGCCTGGGCACGACTTCTCCCGGAAATGCTTCAGCCGCTGGGCTATCGCACTTACCACTCGGGGAAATGGCACGTCGATGGGAAGCCATTGCAGAATGGCTTCGATCACTCGTACAGCCTCGACGATCACGATCGCCACTTCTCTCCTCGCAGGCACACGGAAGACGACAAGCCGCTGCCGCCCGTTGAGGCCAAGGCCGGTTACTACTCGACGACGGCCATCGCCGACCACGCCATAAAGTGCCTGAAGGAACATGCCGAGAAACACGCCGATCGCCCGTTCCTGGAGTATCTGGCTTTCACGTCACCACATTTTCCTCTCCAGGCACCCGCCGCTGACATTGCACCCTATCGCAAGAAGTATCTCGCCGGCTGGGATGCCATGCGCGAAGGCCGTTGGCAGCGAATGCAAGAACTCAAGATCGGCGGCACCTCGCTGTCCGCAATCGAACGCGAAATCGGCCCGCCCTATCCCTTTCCCGACGCGATCAAGAAACTCGGGCCTAACGAATTGAATCGGCCGCTCTCCTGGAAAGATCTGACTGCTGAGCAACGCGAGTTTCAGGCGAACAAAATGGCCGTCCACGCGGCCATGGTCGATCGCATGGACCGCGAGATCGGCCGCGTCCTTGCCCAACTCAATGCAATGGGGGCCCTCGACAATACGCTCATTTTCTTCCTTTCCGATAATGGCGCCAGCGCTGAGATCATGGTCCGCGGCGACGGCCACGATCAACACGCCGAGTGCGGCACCGGGGCGACCTTCCTGAGTATCGGACCGGGTTGGTCGAGCATGTGCAACACGCCGTTGCGCCGCCATAAGACGTGGGTACACGAAGGCGGCATCTCGACGCCCTTGATCGTCCATTGGCCAAAGGGATTCACGGCTCGCGGGGAACTACGGCACACACCGGGGCATCTCATCGACTTGGTGCCAACGGTCCTCGAAGCGGCGGGCGGCAAGACGTTCGAAAAATGGGAAGGCCAACCTGTTCCCCCGGCACCCGGTAAGAGCTTGCTTCCTCTCTTCGCGAAGGATGGCACCGTTGCCCATGATTCCATTTGGTGGCTGCATGAAGGGAATCGGGCGCTGCGCGTCGGCGACTGGAAAATCGTCGCGGCCGGGAAAGAAAGCCCCTGGGAACTCTACGACCTGAGCACCGACCGCTCGGAATCCAAAAACCTCGCCAAAGACAAACCCGAGAAGACCCGCGAACTAGTCGATCTCTGGACGAAGAAGTTTGAGGAATATGCCGCCCTCGCGGGTAAAGATCTGCCGCCGGACGCGAAAAAGAAGCCGAAGGAATGACGAACGAATTAACATCGAGGGCAGTGATCGTGTCGAGTGAAAACAGCGACACGATCGATCTTCTCGCATCTCAGCACCTCTGCTCCGTTCATTTAGCACCCTGATCGCAATCCATTTTCACCCAACACCCGATCTTCCTCAAGTTCCGCAAATCATCTGGCCGATGCAGATACCGGTGTCTTCCGTTCCCGTGCGAGGTCTTCGGACATGCAACCGTCCTCCGCTACCGGTGCTGCCGCTCCGCTCGCGGAACTCGTTGTCCGGAACAGCCGGCAACCGGGCCTAAGCCGTTCGCTGTCGTTGCCCATCACCATCATCGGCTCGGCAAAGGGTTGCGACGTGCAACTCGACGTTGAAACGGTGCGTCCCATCCATTGCCTGATCGCCATCGGGCCGGACGGTGCTTCCGTTCGTTCCTGGAGCCCCGACGACACCTTCGTCAACGATCTTGCCGTTCATTCCACCAGTCTCACCAACGACGATGTCCTTCGTATCGGGCCGTTTGAATTCTCCATTCTTCTGCCCCCCGCGGCCGACGCCCCACCCGCGAAAGCGGTGGCCGGGCAGATTTTCCAGCTTCAAGAACTCCGCGCGCAACTCGGTGCCGCCCGTGCCGATTTCCGTCGTGAACGAGCCGAACACGAAGCCACTTTGGCCCAACAACTTCGCGATTTGACCACCGATCGCGAGACACTTGACGCCCAACTCACCGACGTGGAACTAAACAAGAAGCGGTTGCTGCAACTTCGGAAGCGGTTCATCAAACGTTGGAAGAATCACTGGCGATCCCGCCGCGTTCAGATCGAGGGGGAACTCGACCAACTCGAACGGGCTCGCGAACGTTACGAGAAGGATCGGAACGATTTCGCCGAGGAAAAGCGGCAATTCGAAGATCACGCCAAGGTGGAAACACGCCGGATCGAGTACGGCTGGGAGCAACTGCGGCAAGCCGAGCGATCGACCCGTGAAGAACGCGTGCGCTGCGTCGGGGAACTGGCTCAGCAGCATCGGACGCTCGTCGAGGCGGAAGCCCGCTTGAATGTTGAACGCGAGTCGGTGCGCGCCGAGCGGATGCGGCTCGAACATCACGCGGCCGACTTGCGCATCGAATCCGACGGCATGGAATCACGGGTCGTCAATCTGCGTGCGGTCTTGCTTTATCTCGAAGAACAACGGTCCCGTCTACGGCAGGCCCTAGCGAAATCGACCGAGGAGGCCGCGCCCACTGTTGAAAAGATCGACCCACGGCCGGCGGAATTGGAACATCTCGCGGAAGAACTTGCCGACCAACGCTTCACGCTGATCGAACAAATCAACTGGCTGGCAACGGCTCGCGAATCCTGGCGAATCGAGGAAGCCCGGCTCGTGGAAGAGATGGCCGCCATCGCGGAGCAACTACGCCGACGCGAAGACATCGTCACGGAGCACGAGAAGGGGGCCGAGTTCGAGCGCGATCATCTCGATCGCGAACGCACGGCACTACGGCAACTTCGCGAACGGCTCGAGGCCTGGCAAATTCGCCTGGAAACCCGCGAGACCCAGTGGCTCGCCGAATCGGGTCGGCAACTGGAAGAACTCGCCTCGCGCGATCGAAGACTTGCACGCCGCGAACAGGCTTTGCAGGAACTTTTCCACCGCTGGAGCGACCGGCGTCGTCAGGAGGTCCTGGCCCTGCGCGCGGAACATCGCCGTTGCGAGGCTACCCGCCTTTCCTGGAGCGAACAACAAGCGAACTTCGAGACTTCCCAGCGTGCGATGGGCGAACGCGAATTCGCGTTGGCCGCTGAAGCTCTGGTTCTTGAACAGGCCCGGCAACTTTTGCTGAACTCGGTCGAGAATCCCCAGGTGGCCGAGAAACGGCTGGAACGCCTCGGCCGGCACGTGCGCTCCGTCTGGCGGAAGAAGAAGACTCGATTAATCGAACGCGCTGCCGCAGTCGCCAATGAACGCAAAATTCTCGACGATCTGTTCCTGCAAGCAACGGATCGGATTGAACAAGCAACGGTGATCGAACGCAACGTCTCGGATCGCACCATGGAATTGGAGCGAAGTGAATATCTGACGAGACAGCAGGCGATCGATTTTGCGGAAGCGGAAACGCACTGGAATTCCCAGCGGGCCAGGTTTCAGGCAGAGCGGGATGTACTTCGCGAAGAGATCGAAAAATTGGCCGGCATGATGCTCGAATCAAGCGAACCCGAGCCAGTCCCGCGCGCCTGGGCGGCGTAAAATCAAAAGTAGTTTGAACCACAGAGACACAGAGAAAACAAGAAGAGCAGAAGAGTAGATTTGGCCCAATCTATTTCGAATACCTGCATTTCTCTTCTTGTTTTCTCTGTGCCTCTGTGTCTCTGTGGTTCAAATTTCTTCGGGAATACTACCCGACATTCAATCGTTTCGGCAGTCGGTCGGATTCTTCCAGGGTGAGGAATCCGTATGCCGCCAGAACTGATGCCGCGTGGTGATGCCAGCCGCGCCACGAACGGCCTTCGAAATGATCCAGGCCGAGATTTGATTTCAACCAATCCCTCCCATTCTCCGCGACGCTGAGTCGTTTCGCGTCTTCCACCACTTCGATTCCCAGTGCCTTGACGGAACCGACCAGCTCGGGGGCCGAGGCAAAACCGTTCGCCAGGATGATCGAATCGGGCCGGCGTTCGTCCTGGACCAGTTCTTCGAGCAACCGGCGAGCGACCATATCTTTGCTCTGTGGTTGACGATCGATATTGGGGATTTCCGAGAGTTGCGTCGGCCGAGCGGTTTCGAACCAGCCGCGCGGCAAATAGAGCCGCAACGCGAGCGGCACATACCCCGAGGGACCCACCTGCGAAATCAGCACCGCCGTCTGGCTGTTCGCCTTCACCCCGTGATCGCGAAGATATTGCCGATGCACGCCGACGGAGTGCTGGCCTCGCTTCAGAAAGACCGCTTCGTGGATCACCCAACTTGAACCGGCTTCACCCAGCGATTCAAGACGCTCCCGCAATCGCTTGAGCAACTTCTGCTCATCCCATGCACTACGAGTGAGGAAGTGCTGCAACGCCTGCCCCGGTGACGCACTCGAAGGAAGTGCATCTGCGGGAATGGCGCGAGCAATCGCCTCGATGGAGCGACGTCCCGTCGTTTCGATTAGGCCCCAAAGGTAGAACGACAACCAACGCACCTGCTCCGGGCGAGAGAACAAATCGCGAAAGGATTCGGCATACCCTGCCAATCGTTCAAGTGTTTTCGTCTTCGCGTCCATGAGGGTCGGCATTCCAGATTCCAGTGAGGCCGTAAATATACATCACTAAGTTTATCATATAGATGATAATACCACGGGATCGGAATAAATCAAGGGAAAAAACGAAGCCAGCGAGCGGAAGAAGATATTGCCGCTCGCTGAATGATTACGTCGCCGGTGAATAATGGAGTGGTGCTGACGCGGAGATGAGTTTGAGCCTGAAAGGCTCATTATGACAGCCCAGGTCGAAGGCCTGGGAATCAAAGTTCAATACGGATTCGCCCCTGAAAGGGCCGTTCAGGGCGACTTGGTGAACGGCCCTTTCAGGGCCGAACATGCTTTATGCATGCGTTCCCAGGTCTTCGACCTAGGCTTACAGAATGAGCCTTTCAGGCTCAATACACAGCGATTTAGAACAGTTCGTGGATGACTTCACCGGTCGTGATCGGCATGAGTCGCCGTGCTTGGTCTGGAAAGTGAGTGGCAGGGTCGATTCCGAGGGCTTGATAGGCGGTCGCCCAGATGTCGGCGGGGGTGATGGGACGTTCGATAGGGCGCTCGCCACGAGAATTGGTGGCGCCGATCGCCTGGCCACCTTTCACGCCGCCGCCGGCCATGAGAACCGAACCGGCGTGCGCCCAGTGGTCTCGGCCCGCGGTCTTGTTGATTAACGGCGTCCGGCCGAAATCGCCCATGACCAGGATCAGCACGTCATCGAGCATCCCGCAATCTTCGAGATCGTCGATCAAGCTGGAAAGAGCCTGATCCAGGCGCGGCAAGTCGATTCGAAGCAGTTTCTCGATCTCGCTATGATGGTCCCAATCGCGGTGGCAGATGGTCACAAAGCGGACCCCGGCTTCCACCAGCCGGCGGGCCAGCAGGGCACTTTGGCCGAGATAGTTTCGACCATAGTGATCGCGGTTGCGCGGGTCCACACGCTCGAGGTCGAACGCGTTGTGGCAGGCACGGTCGGAGATAATCGAGAACGCCTCGGCCAGTTGAGCTTCGCGGGTGCCGGAGGCATCGACGACACGGTGCTGGCGATCGAGGCTTCGCAGCAGTCCGCCACGTTCTTCGATCCGTTGACCGTCAACGTCCGCGGGGAGCTTGAGTCCCGGCGGTTTGAGTTCGTCCCCTTTCAGCATGTAAGTCTGACGGGGCTCAATCACGCTGAACGGTGTGTACTTGGCACCGAGATACAAGGAACCGTGATAGCCAGGGGCCATCTGCTGAAACGAGTGAAATGTGAACGGAGTCGCCACATAGGCCGGCATGTTTGGCCGGATCGGGCCAAGCGCCCGGGCCACGATGGATCCCGCCGATGGGTGCGTCTGCGCCGGGTTGACGAAGGTTGGTCCGCAAACGCCCGTGAGCATCGTGTGCGGCCCGCTCCAGTGTTCGCCGCACTCGTGATGGACGGAACGCAGCAGGGCCAGCTTCTTCATGTGCCGGGCATGCCCCGGCAACTGATCTACAATCCGAATGCCAGGCACCCGCGTCGTCATCGTGCCAAACGGCCCACGATTATCGGCCGGAGCATCAGGCTTGGGATCGTAGCTCTCCAGATGACTCAACCCGCCATCCAGCCAGAAAAGAATCACCGATTTGGCGGTGGCAGTCCGGTTCGCGCGTGCGGACACGGCACCCGGCCACAGCGTCCCCGCCACGCCCGCCCGCAAGAAATCACGCCGCGTTGGATGGGTGTGGCTTCGCTTTTGATCCAAGAACGCGAACATGTCGAGGGGTTCTCGCTTGTGGCCGTTGGGCGATTGATGGCGTGATTATTATGAGGGAGATGGAGTGGGTTTGCTATGCTGAAATTTCGACCGCCGACCCCGATAGGGGTCGCAGCTATTAGCCCCGGGTCGCGCTTCGCGCACCCGGGGTTAACAATTCGAGGTTTTCCGATCCCGGAGGGATCGCAGCGGGCCATGCGTCCTGCGATCCCTCCGGGGTCGATTGGAATGGATGGACTCTAACCGGTGGTGTCGCTTCGCTCAACATCTCTGTGCCATAAAGACATGCACTTCGGAACTTCTCCGATTTCTGTCTAAAATGGACAGAGGTAACAAGCATGACGACGACAGAATTCACGAAAGCCGTTCTGAAACTGGAAGCCATTTTCTACGGTCGATTCAGTAGCGACAAACAAACGGGCAACGATTCGGAACCGCGACAACGGGAAGCGTTTGCCCGCGTCCTAGCAAGATACCCTGATAAGCTGGTAGCATCAACCCGATTCAAGGATGGATTCTTCGATAAGGCGAAATCCGCCTTCAAGGGCAAGCACATTACGGCGGGTCATTTGGGCGAACTTCTGAGCATGGCGAAAGCTGGCAAGCTGGAAAACTGTGCCATCGTCATTGATGAGATTTCCCGATTCTCTCGAATCGAACCAGATTTAGCGACCGCCTTGATTTCTGACACGGTTCGTGCGGGGGTCGTTATCGTGGTCAACGATAGCAACCTCTGGATAGACATTCCGTTCCTCTCCGATTCGAAGTACATTTACCTTCAAATGCTACTTCAACAAGCCCACGAAAAAAGCAAAACGATTTCACGGCACGTCAAGGAAGCAACGGCAAGACGACGTGAGAAAAAGATTCTGACGGCTTCCTGTCCTCACTATCTCACCCTGGTGAACGGTGCTTATCAGTTCAACGAGCAAGCCGAGATTCTCCGCAAGGCGATTCAGCTTTCTATCGATGGCATGGGATGCAAAGCAATCTGGAAGCATCTAGGATTGCAGGGACATGGGTGGACGGGGCTTTCGACCATTCTCCGCAAGCATCATCTCTTCGGGGAATACACTCCACGGAACCTAGACGGCACGATTGCGGGTGAATCTGACCTTCGTTACACCGTGAACGGCAAGCCGCTAATCAACGAACTGACGTTCAATCGGCTTCAATCGGCTTTAGATTCACGCTGCCAGAAGAGAGGAAAAATCGGCAAGCACTGTGCGAACCTGTTCACGAATCTGGTTCGCGATGACCAGAACTGTCCGATGATTGTTCGCCACAATCAGAGACCAGGGCGAGCGGTTCGGCGATTCCTTCGAAGGAAGGATTTTACGGGACGCCAAATCTGCAACGAAACATTCGAACGGGCGGTGCTGGACTATCTGAAGGAACTGGAACCGAGCGAAGTTTGCCCGCAAGACAATGACAAGCAAGTCGAGCTAGAACGCATCCAGGGTCAGATCGCGAAGATCGATCAAGAGGTTAATCGGTTCATCGAAGCGGACCTGATGGATGGTGCGGAGGCAGCAAAGTTAATCAATACGCAACGACGAAAGAAAGAGAAGCTGAAAGAGGAACTGGAAGAGATCAAGAAGCAGATGACCCATAACCAGGGCGACGAACTGGCAGAGATAAAATCGTTAAACGATCTACTCGCCAGAACGCCAGAGGCGGAAATCTTCCCTTTGCGGGTAAAGATTAAATCGCTCATTGCGGGAATCATCCGCCGAATCTACGTCAGTTCCACTGGCACGAAGGAATTCAATCTCACGGTTCGGCTTCACTCTGGCGTCGTCAAGATGATTGAAGTAGATGCCAACGGTTGGCACCAACTTCACCTTGAAACCCTTGTGGACCAGCGGCACCTTGTTGACCTATTGAACCCTGTGAACCATTGGCACCGTCAGCACCTTGATAGCCTTGTGAACCCTGATAGCCTTGACTGCCTTGTTGACCAACGGCACCACGGGCAACGAAGACAACATAGACGATTGCGTTATTTGCTGGTTCAGAACAAGTCGCTGATTAAGCTTGTAGAGTCTTGAACTATCTTTAATGGGATGCGATTCTGAATCCGAGGTGTAATGGGTCAAATAATTTCTTGTATCGACAACCTTTTTGATACAATCGTCTTTATTAGGAAAGACTAGTGCGACAGTGCCTGGCTCAAGACCATTGAACAGAATCTTAAGCCGCTTTTTCAGTGAATACTCGTTGTTGTATTTCAGTCTTGATTTCAAACTATTCTTGAGGTCGCCGTCGGTGCTTTTCGGGATAGTAGAAATCAGTGTATCATACAGCGTTTTGTAGTCTTCTTCTGAGATATACAATGCTTCCTGTGTTGCTCGGCAATATGTTTCAAGTGCTTGAATTAGACTTACGAACATATTCGCGACATAGACTTGAGAACGGTACATTTGACCAAAGAACAGGTTCATCATGTTCTCCAAAATGTCAAGCCTATCGAACCAGTTCGTAAAGATAGTGGGCAGCAAATTATTGATTGTATGACGTGGCAACAGCATAATTCCAGGATGAATACGTTGCGATTTTCTTAGTGTCAGGTCGGCGAAAAATATTCTGATTTGCTCTTTATAGGGCGGAACGTCTTCCTGTAGCGGCAGTAAGTCGTCTCCTTC
>JAIOQJ010000779.1 GCA_021413475.1 Planctomycetota bacterium
CCAATTTCGAGCCTTCATTCAATCCCGTGCCGCTGTAATCGAGTGTGTCCATCGTCGTGCGCGTTTGAAAGTGCAGATCGGTTTGCAAGTCCACCCTTTCGAGCATATGCTGGAAAAAGCGGGGGATATCATGCACATCAAGTTCGGGCGCATCTTCGCGGGCCACGATGAAGAGATACTTGGCGAGCGAGAGTTGCCCCTGCCCCAATAATGCATTCGCACACGTCAAGATTTCTCGCGGCCGCCGCACTTGTTCGTAGGGCACATAGCGTTCGCTCCCAACAGCGAGCAACAACGGATGTACTCCTGCCGCATCGACAGCATGCACCGCGTGAACACCCGGAACCACGGTCGGGATAATCGGCCCCGTGATTTCGTGAATGATCGCTCCGAACGACGTATCTTCTTGCGGCGGTCGACCGACCACCGTGAACGGCCAAATCGCATCGGGCCGATGGTAGACACGCTCAACGGTCATGACCGGAAACGGATGCGTCAAACTGTAATAGCCGAGGTGGTCGCCGAACGGCCCTTCGGGTTTTGTGCGGGCCGGATCGATATAACCGGAGATGACGAAGTCCGCCTCCGCGGGCATCGGCAGTCGATTTCCAGGCGAGACCATCCGCAGACGACGCCCGCCGAGCGCCCCGGCGAACATCACCTCGGGAAGCCCCTCGGGCAACGGCATGATAGCGGCGAGCATCAAAGCCGGTGAGCCGCCCACGACTACATTCACTCGCAACCGCTCGCCGCGCCGGATCGCGGCCGCGTGATGAACGCCGATGCCGCGATGGATCTGGTAATGCAGGCCCACTTCGCGATCTGGTTCGTACTCGTTCCCGGAAAGCTGCACGCGATACATGCCCAGATTCGATTTTCGCCAACCCGGTTGATCGGGGTCTTCCGTGTAAACCAATGGCAGCGTGACGAAGGCCCCGCCATCGCGCGGCCAGCAGACGAGTTGCGGCAACTTGCCGACGGTCGTCTCCCGAGCCAGGATCGGCCCACTCCGCACCCGCTTCGGCCGCAAGTTCATGAGCGTGAAAGGAAGATTCCAGTAACGCCAAGGCCGGCGACGCAGGTTCCCCGGATCGGTCTTGAGTTCGACCAGTTTACGGACGGCGGTCAGCGTATCGCGAAAGAGAAAGCGAGTGCGATCGAGCGTCCCGAACAGATTGCTCACCATCGGAAAGGAGCAACCCTTGACGCGTTCAAAGAAGATGGCCGGCCCGCCCGCCTGGTAGATACGCCGTTGAATCTCGGCCGCTTCCAGACGCGGATCGATTTCTTGTGGGATGCGCACCAATTGCCGCGACCGTTCGAGATCGGCGATGCAGGCGCGGAGATTGGGGTGAGCCATCAGTGTGCGGGTTTAATCTGATATCGAAGAATCGCCCGGTCGACCTAGCGATTAAAAAGCCGAGGCATTTGCTCGGAACGAGTACATTGTACAGGGCCATGGATGAGAAGCGACGTGTTCTCCGACTGTGTAAAAAGCATCGTCCGCTAAAATCCCTTTGCTTCAGAATGGCGTTCCGCTTATTCTCATTTATCGGAATGCGATGTCTGATATCGCTTTGCGAAGAATCAGTGGGCCGACAGATCTCTCAATGTGGGGAGTTTCAGTCTTGCTTAACATTTCAAGCTCGAGCCGCCGTGAGTTTCTTCAGGTCGGGGCATTGGGACTGGGTGGCCTGACCTTGACCGATCTGCTGCGTATGAAGGCACACGGGGCGACGGGCGCCACCTCGTCCCCGAAGTCCGTCATCATGATTTACCTGCCGGGCGGTCCCAGTCATATCGATATGTATGACATGAAACCGAACGCGCCCGAGGATTTTCGAGGCGATTTTAAGCCGATCCGGACCAACGTGCCCGGCTTGGATATCTGCGAGCACATGCCGCTGCAGTCACAAATCGCAGACAAGTTCACTATCGTTCGCGGGTTGAAGTTCCGAGGCAAGCACGATCCCTACGAATTGCTTAGCGGCTATCCGTCGGCACGGTCCGGTGAAGTTCGGGCAAATGAAAAGTGGCCGGTGCTCGGATCGGTGGTTAGTCGGCTCCATGCCGATCATGCGAACGCGATGCCTCCTTACGTCAACCTCAATGATCTTCGATTAGGTCCTGAAAGTGACGATCCGGAGGTGCCTCGCTATTTGGGCCCCGCGCACGCTCCGTTTCGACCCAGCGGACCGGGACTGGCGAATCTGCGGTTACCGGCCGACATTTCCCTTGATCGTCTCGACGAACGCAAGAGTCTCCTTGGTCGTTTCGACCATGTCCGTCGCGACGTCGATGCTTCTCAGGGGATGAGCGCGATGGACCCGTTCCAGCGCGAGGCGATTCGCATGGTCACCTCGGGCGAGGTCTACAAGGCATTGGACCTGAGCCGAGAAGACTTGCGCGTGCGCGACCGCTTCCAAGGATGCACAAGCTTGCTGTTGGCACGCCGTTTGGTGGAAGCCGGCGTCTCTGTGGTCACCGTTGCCCAAGGAGGCGTAGAGAAAGTTCCGGGTGCCATGGTGCAAGGCGCTTGGGACACTCACAAGGAGAATTTCCGACACATGCGGAAAATTCTCCCAGAGTATGACCGAGCCATTTACACACTGCTCACCGATCTCTATCAGCGCGGACTGGATCAGAAAGTGGCGGTGGTGATTTGGGGTGAATTCGGCCGTACGCCGCGAGTAGGTACGGAGGGACGCACACTCGGTGCCGCATATTCTGGTGGGCGCGATCACTGGTGGGAAGCGGGATTTGCCCTTTTCGCCGGTGGTGGGCTGAGAATGGGCCAAGTCATCGGTGAGACAGATGCGCGAGCCGAGCGGTCCAAAGGCAGACCATATTCACCGCAGAACGTTCTGGCCACGCTCTATCACGTCCTCGGCATCAACCCGGCCACGGCTTTCCCTGACTATCAAGGTCGCCCCGTTCATCTGCTCGAGGACCGAGAGAAAATCAAGGAACTGACTTGACCGGTTCGGGTGCGGCACCGACTTATTGGGAAGTACAAAGCGAACGATGCAACAAACGGCTGTCAGTTCCCACGTGCCGCGTGAGCCTCCGCTTGGACCGGCCTGTCGGTGAACGGGCCGGAACGAATGAACCTCCCCAACCATGAAAAACGCTGACCTAGACATCCGCTTGGCGGCAAGTTGCAAAAATAGGGCGCTCTCCCTCCATTCGCCTCCGCTCGATGAACTGAAGACGTGTCCCAATCACAACCCCAACCGATCCAAATCATCCATCAAATTATCCAAATCATCCTTCGGCCCCTGATCCTTATCCGGCTGTCGTTTCGGAATGCCAACACTCATCCCGACTGCTTCGCGACCATCCCCCAACAACTCCTTGTCGCGTTCTTGGACCGCCATCGCGAGGGCGTCTTTCACGTCGCCGCCGAAGAGCTTTGTCAGATCGATCTTGAGGCCGCCGATCGCGCCGACGGGTGCTCCCGCGATCGCGGCGGACTTGTATTCGGGGAACATGATCGCTTGTTCGGGGCAGACGCGTGAGCAGGCGGGGCAGCCTTTCTTGCAATTGTCTTGGGTCTCGACCAGGATCTGGTCGAAATTGTTGACGCCGTAGACGCCGAACAGGCAGAAATCGAGGCACTCCAGGCAGTTCGTGCAACGGCTGTAGTCGATGACCGGATACCAACGGCGATTGGGTTCGACTAGCAGTTTCTCGGGCGTGAACGCGGCCATCGCGGTGCCGTTCGAAGTACCGTTTAGCGAGGGTGCGGTTGCGATCGAAGGAAGCCCGAGATCGACGAATGTGGCCGTCATTGGCCGGGCTTTTTCGCGGCGCTCCTGGCACTCGGCACTGATCCGGCGGATTTCCTTCAGGTACGGATCAGGCGTCTTGAAGTCGCGGAGATCGAGGCAGTAGATGTGGCGGTCCGGAATCTTGCCGGTCGGGCCGATCCCTTTCGCGGGCGGGGATTCTTCTGTTTCCTCGTCCTCATCGACTTCGCGCGGCGGCTTCAGTTGCACCTCGCCCAAGTGCCCTTTGATGCCGATGCGGTCGAGCAGCCAGAACGCGGCCCGGGGAAAGTGCCAGCACAGTACGACGATGTCGCCCGAGACCCCTTCGAGGAACATTCTTCCGGTATGGTCGGGGCCGAGGTCGTAAAGGTTTGGGATGATGGAGACATCGAGCCCCGATTCCATGATCAGGGCGGCAGCGACGCTTTCTTCGAGAGCGCGCTTGGCGGGATGCTTGCCAGGGGCTTGCGATAACACGACATTGAGGCGGGTGCGGCTCATAGTGTTCGGCGGAAAGTTCAATGAGAAGTCTCCAGATGAGATTGACCACAGAGGCACAGAGGTCACAGAGAAAACAAAAACAGAAATGAGGTTCACTCCGTCCTTTCTTCTCTGTGTTCTCAGTGCTTCTGTGGTTCAAATCTTTGGAGCCCACATAACTTCTCGCTTAGTCTCCCATCTGTCCCTTGAGGATCCGCTGGGTGTTGTCCCAGCCGGCGGTGAGGAAATCAAAATAGCCCTGGACGTCCATGGTCGAATCAGCCGACCCCTTCATGTCGAACAGCCAACCCTTGCCGTGGTTATCGACATTGATACCCGAGGGGTCTTTCAGCAGTTCCGCGTTGATGGCAACCATCGTGCCGGGCAGCGGGGCGAAGAGATCGGAAACGGCTTTTGATGTTTCGATGTTGCCGATCGATTGCTTCATCGCGATGCCGTCGCCCTCGTTCACGCTCCAGTCGAGAAAGTAAACGTCCTGCATCAGGCGGATGGCGTAGGAGGAAAAACCGAAGCGAAGCACACCGTCCGGAAGCGGCCGGCACCACATGTGATTGCGGCAATAACGCAGGTCCCCCGGCAGCACCGCGGCGAACTTCCCCATCATGAACGTCATGTCGGCCATATCGGTTCAGAATATCAAGTGTACCGCGTGCTGCGATATTCCGGGTCGAAGAAAGTCGGCAGATACCGATCGATCTGAAGGAAACCGGTCGGCGTCAACTTGACCCCGTCCGGCCCGATCGTCAGCCAGCCGCCCTCTTCGAGTTTGTGAAATCCTTCCGCGAATTCCTTGGTGATGTCGGCCCCGTACTTGGCCTGGAAGTAGCTCTTCTCGAGGCTGCCCGTCTTCAGTTGCAGAATCATCTCGCGAATCAGCCGATGCCGCGGCGTGGTCGGGAAGGCTCGGCCGAGCGGCAGTTCG
>JAIOQJ010000655.1 GCA_021413475.1 Planctomycetota bacterium
CTGACGCGTACCGGCTCACCTATATCGTTGACTACTTCGGCCCCGCTAGCCCCGGCAAATCGAAGCCGCGGCCGCCCTTGAGGAGTTGCTGCTTCGCCTGCGTCGTCTGACCCAGGCCGTGGATCTTGATGAAACCTTGGGCGGCTGCTTGGTCGTAGTCGCTGCCTTCGTCGTAGGTGGCCAGCTTCTTGCTGTAGAGGCTGTGCTCGCTCTTGCGGCCGGTGACGGTCGCCTTGCCCTTGAAGAGTTTCACGCGTGTGACCCCATCGACGAACCGCTGATTGCTGGCGACGAACGCGAATAGATCCTGGTGGAAGCCACTGAACCAGAGGCCGTTGTATATTAAGTCGGCGTATTCCTGCGAGACCAGGGTCCGGAAACGAACGGCCTGCTTGCTCAGGCAAAGCGTTTCGAGTTCGCGGTGGGCCTCGTGCAGCACCACGGCACCCGGCGCTTCATAGACTTCGCGCGACTTGATGCCGACCAGGCGGTTCTCGACATGGTCAATCCGCCCGATGCCATGCTTGCCGGCGATGATGTTGAGCTTCTCAATCAACGGCACGCCGTCCATCTTTTGGCCGTTCAGGCCGATCGGCACGCCGTGCTCCCACTCGATCTCGATGTACTCCGGTTCGTTGGGGCTCTTGCGCGGGTCGGTGGTCCAGGCGTAGGCTTCTTCCGGCGGTTCATCCCACGGATCTTCAAGCAGACCGGCCTCGACGGAACGGCCGAACAGGTTCTGGTCGATCGAATATGGGCTCTCCGGCTTCGCTTCGACGGGGATATTGTGCTGCCGGCAATACTCGATCGATTGCGGCCGGGTCATGCTCCATTCGCGGACCGGAGCGACGATCTTGAGATCCGGGGCCAGCGTCTGGAAGGTAACGTCGAAGCGAACTTGGTCGTTCCCCTTGCCGGTGCAGCCGTGCGCGACAGCCTTGGCCTTGTGCTGACGGGCGACGTCTACCATTAGCTTGGCGATCAACGGCCGACCCAGCGCGGTAGCCAGGGGATATTTGCCTTCGTAAAGGGCCCCGGCCATTAATGCGGGGAAGACGAAGTGATCGACGAACAGATTCCGCGCGTCCTCGGCAATGGCCTCGACCGCCCCGGTTTTCAGGGCCTTCTCGCGGATTTTCTTAATGTCGTCTCCCTGCCCTAGGTCGCAGGTATAGGTGATGACGTCGTAGCCGTATTTTTCCTTGATCCAGGGGACCATCACGGAGGTGTCGAGACCGCCGGAGTACGCCAGGATGATTTTCTCTGCCACGGGTTGGTTCTCTCGCTATCGTGAATAATGGGTCAGTTCTTATCGATATAGGAGTCGGCAAGCGTCGTGAACACGTCCCCCCGATTTCTACTGCGAATCCCGCAAGCAATCTACGACGAAATGGTGGCGCACGCCCAGTCCGAGCTGCCGAACGAATGCTGCGGTCTACTGGCCGGCCGAGTTGGCCCAGATGGCGAAGTCGCTGAGGTCGAAACAAGTTTCGCGTTGATCAACGAATTAAAAAGCCCAACGGAGTTTCGTTCCGAGGCAAGGAATCATCTGGCTGCGGAACGCGAGATTCGTCGTCTCGGCCTCGAAGTACTGGCCGTGTATCATTCGCATCCTTCGAGTGAGCCGATCCCGAGCAAGAAAGATCTGGAGCGGAATTACAGTGAACGAATCATGAACCTGATCATTCACATGCAAGACGTACGTGGCTGGTGGCTCACCGAAACGACCTTCGTGCCGGGACAATTTGAGACTGTGTAAGAAAGACGCCGGTGGGAGTCGAACCCACCTGAGACCGCTTTGCAGGCGGCCGCCCAACCGTCGGGCTCCAGCGTCATCAATTCAGTGCCCCCGCCAGGAATCGAACCTGGTCCACGACCTTCGCAGGGTCGGATGCGATCCGGCACACCCCGAGGACAATGTTATTTGAAAGCCGGCGGCGGGGTTCGCACCCGCATGTAGCGCCTTACGGAAGCGGTGCCTTGCTGAGATCGAGCCACACCGGCAATCAGCACGAACGTAAGGATTCGAACCCTATCCGGCAGTGTTGGAATCTGCCTGCTCTCCCAGGAGCACATTCGTGTAATTGAAAACAGGAGGTAAGACGGGAATCGAACCCGCCCTTCGACCTTCACAGGGTCGCGTGCTTAACCGCTACACCACTCACCTCATGCAATCGCCAACAAGCCCCGGCCAGGAGTCGAACCCGGACCTTCTCGGTCGAAACGAGAGATGATGTCCATTTCACCACCGAGGCAATCAGCGGAAGGTGAGGGAGTCGAACCCGCATTCCCTTTCGGAAAACCACGTTAGCACCGTGGCCCGGCCAACCGTATCCGGCTACCTTCCGTAGTGGACCCGCCGGGGAGTTGAACCCCGATCTCCGGTGTGCAAAACCGGCGTCTTGCCCAATTGGACGAGCGGCCCAAATAAGCGGTGAGGGGCGACTCTCACCCGAGTTGCGGAGGCCGGATTCGAACCGGCGTGGGACGGCTTATGAGACCGTGCTGGCATCCAGGCTCCAGTCCACTCCGCAATATGGAAACGCAACGAGGCCGGGCGTCCCGCGGAACGCCCGGCCTCGGTATTGATCCCGAAGCAACAAAGCAGTTACACGGTCACGGAGACTCTCCCGCACGGCAACGACGCCGACACGCGGCGGCCGTGATGCAGAGACTCAATTGATGGCGGCGGACGGCGGTCATGGTACTTTGCGTTCTCCGTTGGTGGGCTACAGAGGGTTAGACGCGGCGGAGGGGAATTGGTTCGCGGGAAAATGTGAGATTTTCGGTGGGTTGATGGCGGTTGCGCTTAATTCGTCGGATTGGTGGAGGGCATGAAGTGTCTGGCACGACTCGTCCGAAGTGGCTAGTATGAAGCGAAAGAACCCATTTGCTCTTTCAGACTGCAACAAGACGGGTGAGATCAATCCATGCACTTGGTCTACGTCGATGAATCCGGAAACACGGGAGTCAATCTTAACGACGCCCAACAACCGCTTTTTATCTTGGGTGCTCTCATCGTTCCGGAGACTTGTTGGCTTGCACTGGAAAAAGACCTTGAAGATGCGATCAAAGCGATGTTCCCAAGTGCCGCGGCCGATGGAAGCGAGATTCACGCGACAGACCTTCAAGCCGGACGCGGCATTTTCAAGGGAATTGCAGTTTCTGAACGAATTGCACTCCGAGACCGTTGGCTCGAAACAGCCGATCGTCACGGGCTGAAAGTGGTTTATCGGGCGATCGTGAAGAAACGGTTTCATACCTGGATCACATCGACGTTTGGGACCGGCATCCTAATCAATCCGCACGTGGCCGCGTTTCCGTTGATCGCGCGAGTTGTCGATGAGTATCTTGTCTCTCTTCCTGGCAATGCTCTGGGGATGTTCATATCGGATGAGAACAAAGAAATCGTGCGTGACGTCGAAAAATCGATCAAAGTCCTTCGGGGGATCGACGGTAGCTTGCGCCTCTCGCGAATCGTTGAAAAGGGTTTCTTCATCGACTCCGCAAAGAGTCGAATTCTGCAGCTATGCGATCTTTGCGTTTTTTCAGCCCGTAAGAAAGAAGAACGAAGGAACGGCTTGCTTGGGAAATCGGTCGATGATAATGGCATCGAACTACTCGAACCGCTCATTCATCGTGGGAATGAGTCGTTAGTCGATGTGCTGACGTGGTTGGCGGAGGAGCAGAAACGCACCGGAAAATAAAAATAGCGGCCAGGGACATTGTCCGGGGTCGGCTGTCGCCGGCCCATACTGGTCGCTGAAGGGATTATCGGCCAATCTGCCGATAATTTCAACCTCGAATGATCGTTTTCATCCAAGCCTGAGAGATCCTCCGGAGATTACGTCTTCCAGTCGGGTATTTCATGCTGTGAAGCGGTGTTCCAGAAGTGTCATCAAGGTACTGCCATGAACCTGCAAAGCAAACGGGAACTTGAATTGACGCGCAAGAAGCTTCAAGATCTCGAGCGCCTGTACGCGGAAACTGAAGTTGATCCGACCCAGGGCGGCTACAGCCGTGAATTGACGTTGCGTTCTTTGAGGCAAACCGCCAACCAATTGAAAGAGGAAATCGCGCGATTCGAGGCCCATGCTGGATCGATGGCCACTGATCATTGACCGATCACGATACCCTTTCGCGAGCTTTCAAATATATCGGCTCTGGTTCATACGCGACGCCAAGTAGTTCGAGATCGCTCTCAAGAAAGTCTGGACCCGGTTCTCTCCCTGTGAGTTTCTTGAACTGCATTCCGAGCTTGTAGAGCCGTGCTACTTCACGCAGACGGAACTCGATGGCCGCCGGCGACATGTCGACGGTTCGCTTCGTATCGGGCATTGGTTGCTCCCGTTTTGTAACCGTACATCTCGCCGCGCCCCGTCACACCCTCTTTTCGTAACAAAACGCGCGGCATTTGTAACAAAACGCCCTTTATGCGTAACAGAAATTGGGTTTTTCGTAACAATAGCCCCTCTATTCGTAACAGAAAAAGGGTCATTCGTAACAGGGGGGGCCGTGTTTGGTGTTACGAATGCAACTTAAGCGCAATGTGGATACAGATGGTAAGCAATCATTTGAAACGATCAGCGTTCACTCGTTTGGTCTTGGATCGGGGATGGAGTTTGCTCAGTGGGCGGGAGTGTGCGGCTATCGGAAGGCGGATTCACAGGCCCGATCCGAACGGCCGTCTTCAGTGACTTCCACAAGCGATAAAGCTGGCCGAGTTCGTTCAATCGCAGCTCGATCGCTTCGGGCGACATATCAGGAGGGGAACCCTGGCGGGTCATCTTTGAATCCTAATGTCTTGATGTCCAATAAATCTTGATCGCGGTTCGCGAGGCGTTTCATCTTGACGAGGCCCTTGGCAGATACGACTGGCAGCATTCGGCCATGCCAACTGAAAAGCTCGCGTTCCTCCCAAACATCTTCCAAAATTTCGCTTACGAGGACAAGGTCAAGCGACAGGTACTCGACCCCAGATACCTTGTTCGTTCGGTGGATCTTTATTTCATTCGGCGTGCCAGTCGCGAAAGACATTGTTCTTGTCTGAAATTCAAAGCCAAGTGTCTTTGCCGCGGCCAAGACACGGTCTAAGTCTTCGAAACGGATGAGAAGGTCGATATCCTTGGTGAATCGGACAAACCCATGCAGCAACATGGCAATTCCGCCACAAACGGCGAAATCGAGTGGCACGTTCACCAGAGTATCGACTAGGCCGAGCAATTCCGAATCAATGTCCATGCGATCACCCCCGCAACGGCTTCTGCCACGCCTCTTTTAAATCACTCAGCTTCGCCCAGATCAGCCATTCGCCCTTGCTATCCGCGATACGGAGGCGTTTGTCCGCCACGGTTTTCCCTAGCGGCGTGAGCGGCAGTTGGTCGAAAGTCGCCTTAAACGCGGCGGCGTTTTCCGGCTTCACTTCGACCACGAATCTTGTCGAGGATTCGCTGAACAGCCGTTCGTCGTCCGTCAGGCCTGTGGCACCAGCGAGATCTTTCAACCCGGTGATATCAGCCCCGAATTCGCCGGCGAAGGCCATCTCGGCAACGGCCACCGCGAGGCCGCCTTCGCTGAGGTCGTGGCAAGAGCGGACCAGGCCTTTCGTGATGGCCGTGTGCAGGGCCTTGAATATCTTCGGGGCCTTTTGCAGATCGACTTTCGGAACGTCACCGCCGGTTTGGCCGGTCACCAGATTGTAATGGGAGCCGCCGAGTTCCTTGTGAGTCGTGCCGATCAGGAACAAGTCGTTGCCCGCTCCCTTCAGGTCCATGGTCACGCACTGGCGGACATCGTTCACTTTTCCCATCGCGGAGATGAGCAGCGTGCCGGGGATCGAGATCTTGCGGCCTTCCGAGGTGTACGCGTTGTACAGGCTATCCTTGCCGCTGATGAACGGCGTGCCGAACGCGAGGGCGACATCGCGGCAGGCCTCGGCGGCACGGACCAGCGAGCCGAGTACTTCGGGTTCGTTGACGTTGCCCCAGCAGAAATTGTCGAGAATCGCCGTGCGTTCCGGATCGGCACCGACGGCAACGATATTGCGCAGGGCTTCATCGATCACCGCGGCGGCCATCCAGTACGGATCGAGATCGCCATAACGCGGATTGATGCCGCAACCGACGGCGAGACCCGCCCAGGAACCGAGGATCGGCATTAGCACGGAAGCATCAGACGGGCCGTCGTCCTTCACGCCAACCAACGGCTTGATCGCACTGCCACCTTGCACTTCGTGGTCGTACTGGCGAATTACCCATTCCTTGGAACAGACGGAGTAGCACGACAGGATTGCCAACAATGCGGATTGCGGATCCAGCTTCGCCTTCCCGGGATGAACATGTGTGACCTCTTCTACGCTTCGAGATGACGACATTGTCCCACGTTCGATGGTAGTAAGGCTGTCAACTCTCTTGATTTCGTGAACTTCGTAACGGACCGCGTCCCTCACTCCGTGTTCTGCTTTCCGAACGACCTTCGGCAAGCCATCGTGCAGAAACTCCATCGCGATGTCGCCGACTTGCTGGCCTTGGTACATCAGTCGCAAACGGCCCGTCGCCTGGAAGGTGCCGAGCACCGCGGCTTCGACCCCTTCGCTTTTGCAGAGGGCTTCGAGGGCGGGCCAGTTCGTGGGGGGAACCGAGAGAACCATCCGTTCCTGCGATTCGGAAATCCAGATTTCGGTGTAACTCAAGCCCGCATATTTGAGCGGAGCTTTGTCGAGATGAACGAGGGCACCGAGTTCGGCCCCCATTTCACCGACGGCGGAACTGAAACCGCCGGCACCGCAATCGGTGATGGCGGTGTAGAGCCCGAGATCGCGGGCTTGCAGAATGACGTCGAGGACCTTCTTCTCGGTGATAGCGTTGCCGATCTGCACCGCGCCGCCACTGACGGCTTCCGAATCGGCCGTCAGTTCGAGCGAGGAGAACGTCGCGCCGTGGATGCCGTCGCGGCCCGTCCGGCCGCCGACGGCGACGATCAGATCGCCCGGTTTCGCGGCCTTTTCGCACATCCCGACCGGAATCAGTCCGATCGTGCCGCAGTACACCAGTGGGTTCGCGAGATAGCGTTCGTCGAAAAGCACTGCCCCGTTGATGGTCGGGATCCCCATGCGATTGCCGTAATCCTTCACGCCGGCGACGACGCCGCGCATGACTCGGCGAGGATGTAGCACGCCCGGCGGCAAGTTCTCGGGCGGATAGTCGGGCGGGGCGAAACAGAACACATCAGTATTGGCGATGGGCTTGGCACCGAGCCCGGTGCCAAGAGGATCACGGATGACGCCGCCGATACCAGTGTTCGCGCCGCCGTACGGTTCGATCGCCGAGGGATGGTTGTGCGTTTCCACCTTGAAGCAGACATGAAACTTGTCGTCGAACTTGACGACGCCCGCATTGTCGGCGAAGACGCTTACGCACCAGTCGTCGGCCCCGAAACGCTTGCGAAGTTCCTGCGTGCTGCCGAAGATCGTTTCCTTCAGAAGGTTGTTGATGCGGCGAGTCTGCGGTTTGCCGTCGACCATCTCGGCCAAATCGATCGGGCCCTTGAGCGTCTTGTGCGAGCAATGTTCAGACCACGTCTGCGCCAGCGATTCGAGTTCGATGTCAGTCGGGTCGCGGTCGAGCGAGCGGAAATGCGCCTGGATCGCCTTCATCTCCTGGATGTTGAGCGCCAGTTGCCCGTCCTTGCTCAGTTTCTCCAGGGCCGCGGCGTCGAGGCCAAGGATGGGGA
>JAIOQJ010000656.1 GCA_021413475.1 Planctomycetota bacterium
CCGAGCAATTTGTCGAAGCGGCGATTCGTCATCGTCAGACCCTGGCAGT
Organism: Planctomycetota bacterium; assembly: GCA_021413475.1. Lineage (GTDB taxonomy): Bacteria > Planctomycetota > Planctomycetia > Gemmatales > Gemmataceae > JAIOQJ01. Next base: position 50 of record JAIOQJ010000656.1, read on the forward strand.
AGTTGAAGTACTTCATGTTCAACCACAAGCTGCCGTCTTCTTTCAGATCGACGAGGCGTTTCAGAATTAGATCGGCATAGAGCGGCCGGCCGTAGGGAGCAAGTCCCATCAGCTTGTATTCGCCGCTGTTGATCTTGAAGCCGCAATAGTAGGTGAAGGCGGAGTAGAGCAAGCCGACCGAATGGGGAAAACGCATCTCGTGCGTCAGTTTGATTCGGTTCCCCTCGCCGGTCCCCCAGCACGAGGTGGCCCATTCGCCGACGCCGTCGAGCGTCAGAATCGCCGCCTTTTCGTACGGCGACGGGAAGAACGCGCTGGCCGCGTGGCTCTCGTGATGTTCGAGGTAAACGAGCGGCAGTTTTTTCGATCCGTTCAGCGATTGCCGAATGCTGCTCTTCAGGTGGAGCTTATCTTTGAGCCACACGGGCATCGCCTGGCTGAAGCTCGTGACGCCCGATGGGGCGAAGGCGAGATAAGTCTCCAGAAGGCGCTCGAACTTGGTCAGCGGTTTGTCATAGAAGGCCACGTAGGAGAGATCGTCCGGCGTAAGACCCGCTTCGCTCAAGCAACAAGCAATAGGAGATCGCCGAGGTGGGAAATCGCGGATCATGCTTCTTCCGCGTAAATCGCTCTTCCTGAGCGGCGGCGACGATGTCGCCATCCACAACCAAGGCGGCGGCACTATCGTGATAAAAGGCGGATATTCCGAGAATCGCCGTCATGTGGGCTCTCCTTTTCCCGCTGGCACCAGCGACAAACGGCGAAAGAACACGGCCATCGATTGCGTGTTTGACCGAGCAAAGCTTGTGGGTTATATCGACCAGGATGAGCGTCCGGGTTCAATTTTTCGCGTGGCGGGATGGTGGATATTTTCTTTGGAATGTCGGAAAGACGGGCGAGGGTGCATGACCTACGCTTCCTGCGTCTCGTCGTTTTCGAGTTGCTCCGGAATACCGTAGAGCGACCAGCGCACCTCGGCCGTCGGCAAGTACATGCCGCGACGATCGACGTCCGACTCCGCACCCGCCAGGCCGTAGGCCTGCGAGCCGATGACGTAGCGGTAGATGACCCGCTCGTACAGGTCCTCATGGGCCATGGCGTGCACACCGTCGCCGATCTCGCTTTCCTTGAACCGAGCCAGCATCGTCACTTCGGTCCTCTTGAGTGCCGCTTCGAGGCCATCGCACTCGATAGGAATGATCGAGATCGGCCGGTGCTTTGACGACGACGCCAACCGTGCCGCGCGGATGAAAGACCAGGCCCGCGGAGGCGGGGACATCCACGAGCGTCACCACCTTGGTGCCCACGGAAAAGATCAGGTTCGGATTGTGATAAACGCGGTCAGGCGTGGTGTTCCTTCAAATCGATTCTCGCGCAAAGATGCCAAGGCGCAAAGAACAGCAAGAAAAGCTATTCTAGCAAAGGGCTCAGATCAGGAGAATTGGCGTATCCCGGACGTTGCCGGACCGCAAGCAACGAGATCAACGCCAACCGCGTGGCCCGCATCATCTCCAATCGTTATCATGGGTTGAGTGACTAGAGTTCTACTCACGCTCCGCGTGAGGAGTACAGTAACAGCGAAACATCATGAACACTCCCCGCGGCACACAACGGCTTCTGATTTGTCTGGCTCTCTGCCTTCTCGCGGATGGCCGAACGCCGCTTGTCGCCCAGAAGAAGAAGGAGATCAAGGATGCCCCGCCGCAAGTGATCGTCGCCATGCCGATGACCGTGGAGGCCGGCAAAACAGCCAAGATCACCTTGCGAGGCTTGCGCGTCGATGCCGTCACGGAAATTCGCCTGCACGAGCCACGATCGACGGGCAAGCTCGTCGGCAAAGCGAAGAAGATTCCCGTTCCCAACAATGCCAATCCCAATCAGGTCGGCGACAGCGAGATCGAGATCGAAGTCACCCTGCCAAAGGAAGTGGCGGGGAGCACGGTCCCCTTTTCGTTGATCGGCCCCGGCGGCGAGAGTAAGGCACACGAATTGATTGTCCGGGATGGAACGCCTATCGTTGCCGAAAAGGAGCCGAACGATGGTTTTCGCCAGGCCCAAGCGATCGTGCCGCCGGTGATTGTCGAAGGGAAGATCCAGCAATCGCTCGATGTCGATGTCTTCCGCTTTCAGGGGAAGAAAGACGAGAAATACTCGATCGCCGTACAGGCGAATCGCTTCGGCTCACCA
>JAIOQJ010000657.1 GCA_021413475.1 Planctomycetota bacterium
GTCGGCCGTCGCCTGTTCCGGCGACATGTAGTGCGGCGTACCCATGATTGCGCCGGATTGCGTCAGGGAGTCCGCTTGCTTGACAAAGGCCGCCAGACCGAAATCGAGGATACGAACGCGGATGCCGGTGCCGTATTCTTCGAGCCAGATATTCTCGGGCTTCAAATCGCGATGGATCAGGCCGGCTTGGTGAGCGGCCTCCAGCCCCTGGGCGGTTTCGCGGATGATTTGAAAAATGAGCGGCAAAGGCAAACGCGGCTCTTTTTTCAAACGCTCGGCAAGTGTTTCTCCCTTCAGAAGGGGCATAGCCAGATAAGGAACGCCATCGTCCTCGCGCGCCTCAAAAATGGGAATCACGTTGTCATGGTTGAGGGCGGCGGCGGCGCGTGCTTCCCGCAGAAATCGTTGCTTGTGTTCCTCGTCCCACCCCTTTTCGGATGGTAATATCACCTTGAGGGCGATCAAACGATTCAGGCGGGGGTCCTCGGCCATGAAGACCGCGCCCATGCCGCCCCGGCCTAGTATCTTCAGGATGCGATAGCCACCGAGTCGGCCGAGTTCGTCGGGTTGCTCTTTCGGATGGAGCATCGCGAGCAGGCGTGCTTCCATCTGGTCCGCCGCATGCAGCGGCGACTCGACCGTCGATCGGCCGCGTTCGACAACGCTCGAGTGATTACCGAAATCCTTCAATGTCTCGGGCTTGGAAGGCGATTCCACGAACATGCCGCCGACGCGAGCCATCAGCGAAGAAATGCTGTCGATTTCGTCAGCATCTGGTTTTGCTTTGGCGGCCTCACGAAACGCATTGATCACCGACGATTGAAGCTTGTCGTAGCGTTCCGCGCACACGGAGCACACACTGAAGTGATAATCAAAAGTGTCGGCCTCCGTCTCCGGGAGTTTACCTCGGGCGTGGAGGTGGAGTTGCTCATCGCTGGGGCAAGCGGGAATAACCGTTTGGCCGACCATAGGCGTACCTTTCTCCAGGTAACAGAAGGCGCGACACAAACAGGGCGGAGACTCAATTCGCCCCGTCTAATGGACCTATGCGCGGAGCGGAAGATTCTGACAGAGAAAGCTTGCAATTCTCGCCGCAAACTTCAAATCTTCTCGAAACATCAATCAGACGAACTGCGTCGTGTTCAATCGACCATCCCATCCAGTTCTTGCCGCAGTCGTCGCAAAACACGCGATTTCGCTTGATAAACGGCTTCTTTGGTGATGCCGAGTTCCTCGGCGACATCTTCGGGAGCCTGCTCTTCAACAACGCAGGCCAAACAAGCGCGCCAGGTCGTTTCGGCGAATTCAGCTTTCATGATCTGCATCGCTCGATGCACGAGGTAGCGATTGAACTCCGCTTCTTCGAGATCGCTGATCGGATTGGGATCGATGAGTGTCTGCGGCGCGGGATTGGCACCGGCGAGGGGATCGAAACGCCTGCGGAACTCATGGGATTTGTTGCGGAAGATCGTCCACAGCCAAGCACGGAAGCTCCGGCTGGGATCGTATTCGAAACGGGGCAGTTCGCGAACCAGGATGGCAAAAACCTCTTGCACCAAATCCTCGGCACGAGGTTTCGTTAAGCCAAGTTTGACGCTGAATTGGTAGAGCAGAGGGGTGTAAAGCTCGACGAAGCGGCACCAACTGTCGGCGTCGGGCTGTTGACGAAGCCGTTCCAGCAAGCTATGCGGCGTGGGTATGGCCGAGGGCATGGGCATGGCGAGGGCTATCAGCTGAATTATGTACCGAGGAGGTTGATTCACGAGTCCCTTTGCCAAAGTATCGCTGACGACACGAGTTGCAAGAGATTGCAGCGGGAATTCCAAATCATTGGGCCAAACTGAAGGGAGCTTGGAACCACCTTTACACATCCCCAATCACCCATTCGCAATCGCCAACTCCCGCAAAAAATCAATCGCCTCATCCAGCGTGCCGACAACCGCGCCGCACTCCCGGCCGCGATCGTCGAGGTCGCGCAGCAACAGCAGATCGTCCAGATCGGGTGACGCCTCCAGTCGCACACGCTGCCGGTGGCCGATGGTGCCGGCTTTGTAGTCGTGAGCGATCATGTGGTTTTCGATGAGGAATCGCGTGCGCTCGGTGATCAGACCGTCGAGGGCTTCCAGGGCCGCGCCGACGTGATCGAGCGGGTCGAGGCCTTTGCCGATATCGTGCAACAAGGCCGCTTGCAGGAATTCCTCATCGTACGGCCGAGCTTCCACGGCC
>JAIOQJ010000658.1 GCA_021413475.1 Planctomycetota bacterium
ATCAAATCTCGAACAACGGCACATGGATCTCGCCGCCAGCATTCAATGCGTCACGGAAGATGTTCTGCTGCGGATCGGCCGGCATATCCACCGCGAAACCAAGATGAAGCATTTGGTCATGGCCGGCGGCGTCGCCTCGAACTGCGTGGCCAACGGTCGTTTGCTTCGCGAGGGGCCGTTTGAGGACCTATGGATCCAACCCGCGGCGGGAGATGCCGGCGGGGCGCTCGGTGCCGCCCAATTCGTCTGGCATCAATTGCTCGACAAGCCGCGGAATCCCGCGGGACAGGACGCGCAAAAAGGCAGCTTCCTCGGCCCGTGCTTTGCGTCAAGCGATGTCCGCCAGTTTCTCCAATCGGTCGAGGCGCCGAGTACGGCGTTCGATCGTGAGGACGATCTGTTGAAACACACGGCCGACATACTGGCCGACGGCAAGATCGTCGGCTGGTTCCACGGTCGAATGGAATTTGGGCCGCGAGCGCTGGGAGCACGCAGCATCATCGGCGATGCCCGCTCGCCCAAGATGCAGGCGGCGATGAATGTGAAGATCAAATTCCGCGAGAGTTTTCGGCCGTTCGCACCCATCGTGCTTCAAGAGCATGTTCACGAATGGTTCGACATGCGTGAGGGGCAGGAAAGCCCGTACATGCTGCTGGTGGCCAACGTCCGCGCCAATCGCCTAGTCGAGATTCCAACCGCCCAACGCGAGGCGATGCAGCGTGATCCCGATTTGCGCAATCGCGTCAACATCGTTCGCTCTACCATTCCAGCGGTGACACACGTCGATAATAGTGCTCGCGTGCAGACCGTCGATTCGGGTCGCAATCCGCGTTTTCATGCACTGCTCCGTGCGTTCCAACAGCAAACGGGTTGCCCGGTGCTTGTGAATACCAGTTTCAACGTTCGCGGCGAACCGATCGTCTGCACGCCGCGCGATGCCTTCCGCTGCTTCATGGCAACTGACATGGATGCCCTGGTTCTTGAGAATCACGTGTTGCTCAAAGAAGAAATGAACGGGCACTCGTCCTCGGCGGATCGAGGAGCTTACCTCGCTGAATTCCAACTCGACTAACGGAGACGCGGCATGAAATGGTCAGAAGTTCTCCGGAAGCCGACAACGAAAGTCCTACGGCAATTCGCCGTTTGCTGGCTGGTCGTGTTCGGCGCTTGGTCGATCTCGGTCGGTCTCTCTGCCGGCTTGTCCAACCTTGCCATCATTCTGGGCTCGGTCGCGCTCGGCATCGCCCTGCCGGGTTTGCTGGCACCGGCAACCATTGGGTGGTTGTTCACCGCAGCCATGATTGTCACGTTTCCGATCGGCTGGGTCGTGTCGCGCGTTTTGCTCTCCGTCGTCTATTACGCGGTCTTTACCCCGTTCAGCTTGGTCTTCTGCCTGATCGGCCGCGACGCCTTGCGATTGAAACCGCAAACACAAGCCAGTTGCTGGATTCCGCGCGCGGCCACCGCCGATCCCGCACGGTATTTCCGCCAGTTCTAAAGGAGCCGTCGTGGAGATGAAGCCAACCAACGAGTTCGAGCGAGCGTCCCAAGCTGGGCCTGAGTGCGGCATCTTCCGCGAGCTCTGGCTATTTCTCCGCCACAACAAGAAGTGGTGGATGCTGCCCATCCTGATGGTGCTCGGGATGTTCGGGCTTTTGATGCTCGCGTCCGGCAGTGGGGCCGCACCCTTTATTTATACCCTGTTCTAAGAGTGGATTCGGATGAACCCAACGCAAGCCATGCCAACCGTTGTTAGACCCAAAATGGGTTGGCAGCAGCTTCGCAAGCGCACTCGAGTCGTGTTGATCGGAACGTTGCTCCTCGGCACGCTCTTCGTTCTCGAACTCGGTGCGCGCTTTTTTTGGGCCGCCAAGAAGCAGGTTCCGTTCTTTGGCACGAGCCAGATTTGGAAGACGTTTTATCCGGAATGGAACCTGTCGAATATTGAAGCCTCGCCTACTACACGCGACGACGAGTTTTTCGACGTTTTGATTCTTGGAGCATCCACGGTCGCGGATCCCGCGGTCAGGCTGAGTCTCAAAGCGGAATTAGAAAAGGCAGTGACACGCCCGGTTCGGGTTTGGGGACTCGCTTGCCCGGGGCGGCTATCGCTCGATAACGTGAGGTTGTACGAGCGGCTTCAAGATCGGCGTTTCGATCTCGTTCTCTATTACCAGGGCATCAATGACGTCTTCATGAACAACACCCCACCGGGCTCGTTTCGCGACGACTATTCGCACTCGTACCACCTTAAACGCTACGAGTCATTTCAAAAACAGGCCAGTATTCCGTATTTCACATTGCCGTTCACCATCGAGTACCTCGTGGGAATGCAAGCTGATTTATGGGTTATCACCGATCGTCCGCGGGGAAATTGGGGTCACTATGCCAGCGACCTTCGCATTCCGCCCGTGTTCGAGGCGAACCTGGAACGTCTAGTTGCGATCGCCGCGCAGCGAGCGGATAAGTTCATGATCATGTCGTTCGCCTATTACATTCCCGAAAACTACACGGACGAGGCATTTGAAGCAAAGCAACTCGACTACGATGCGCACACGACCGCGATCAAAACTTGGGGCAAGGCTGAACCCATTCGCAAGGGAATTGACGCCCATAACGACGCGATCTTCCGCGTGCGTGACCGGCATCCCGAATTGATGTTCCTCGACCAGAGAGCCCTGATCCCCGACGGCAAGAAGTACTGGAACGATTGCTGTCACTTCACGGACTTGGGCAGTCTGTTGTGGGCGCAGAACGTTGCCAAGATCGTTGGTAAAGGTTGGTGAGCGATAGCGGCGTTCACCATAGCCGAATGGCAAATTTGGTTCGTCTTGACCCCGACTACCCCACATCCAACTTCTGCCCCATCGCCTCCGTCCAGTTGTGCAGCGTCGCCCGGGTAGGGTTCAACATTCTGCCGGTTTCAAATCGCGACAAAGCCGGTGGGTCAATCCTCATCCGCGCGGCCAATTCGGCCAGGGTGAGACCCTGCGATTCACGCACGGTCTGGAACTGTTTCACCAAGTTCAAGATCGCCGTGAAATTCTGGCGATAGACAGTTTCCGCTAGCCATCGGCGGATCGGATTTGTTGTATGTTGGCGGCGGATGGCTTCTTCTTCAGCCCGCTACAGCGCGTTTCGGGTATTGGCTTCATGACTACACGCCGATGATGCACGTGATCGATTGCATTTTATTGCAATTTCCACGAGATGCCCTGGCCTTGGTTCTCATTGACGATGGCCCGATATAATATCGAAAGCTCATCAACCCCTTGTGACTCACGTAACGTTTTGTTGGAGAGCGGGTTCATGGACTTGACCGAACTAAGAGCTATCGCCAACCGGGAACTGCTGAAGCACGGTCTGCAGGGCTGGACCTTCGGTCTGGCCGATACAAAGCGCCGCCTGGGCGTGTGCAAGTACCGGACAAAGCGAATCGAAATCGCGGCATATTTCGCCGAGAATAGCCAGCCGGAATCGGTCATCGATACGCTCCTGCACGAGATTGCTCATGCTCTTGCGGGTCCCGGGGCTGGTCACGGTCCCGTTTGGAAAGCGGTAGCTGTGCGCCTGGGTGCTAATCCTCGGGCCTGCGACAAATCTCAATTGGCCGTGGTGAAACCGGGCGACTGGCAGGCGACGTGTTTGGTGTGCAAGAAGACCTATCACCGCTATAAGCGGCCCGTGAGTTTGAATGGTTATCATTGTCGATGTCCCTCCCGCTCGGCGTTGGTATTCGAATTCATGGGCGACCCAGCCCTTAAGCCCGAAGTCCCTCTGACGGTTCAAGAATGCGCCAACTGGGAAGCGAAATGCGCGGGTTGCGAAATTGTGCATCGCCGCTTGCGGAGACCGAAAGCGGGTGTCTGGCGTTGCAAATGCGTCCATCGAAGTGAACTCACTTGGCGATGGCGATCACGATGATCTCTCTTTCAATCAACGGGAAAGTTCCATGCAGATCAAATGGCTTCTGATTGTCGTCGTTTCTTTCAGCTTGGCCTCTTGCCCTGATTTTTCACCGCATGTGCCGAAGGAACTGGCTCAAAAAGGTCTGGATGCCTGGCTTGAGGCCGGAGGGTCGGCCGAACCGAAACTCAGTTTCCCGAAGGGGCAGCAAGACCGGGCAGTGATTGTCAAAGTTTACGCCCACGATTACGAGAAATCGAAATCGTACGCGGAACTCGAACTCAAGGACTTCAAATATCGCGAGGACGATGAGGATAAGAGCCATAGCGGCAAAGCCATGCTGAACCTCCGCAAGGACGATGGAAAATGGTCCGTTGCGGGACTGACGCTTCTGGACGGCGACCGCGTCTTGAAGGAATTCAAACCGAAAGAACCGATCCCGATCGATTGAGCGGAAGGAAATTAAGATTTTCGCACGAATTAAGTACTTGCTTGGTCGATCCAATGGTATTAAGATGCTCATACCTGCCTGAACCCTAAACAGGGGTCTCGTTTTTGTTGATTGATCCTGCCGCATGCCCGTTTTTGGTGGAATTTTACCTAACCTGCCGAGTAGCCCACCATATTTCCGCGTAGAAAGGTGATCTCATGCCGTTCACTGATGCCGTAACCTGGAAAGACGATCCGGCCCATTTTCAACGGCCCGGACGTCGCGATTTCCTCCGCGTCGGCGTGGTTAGCTCGCTCGGCTTGACGCTGGGCGACTTCCTGAAGATGGAAGCCGTCGCCGATCAGAAGACCTTCGTCAGCAAGGAAGGCGTTGCCAAGAGCGTCATCCAGATCGTGTTGCCGGGTGGCATGGCCCATCAAGAATCGTGGGATCCCAAGCCGGAAGCTCCGCTGGAATACCGCGGGCCTTTCTCGGTCGCGAAGACCAAGCTCCCCGGCGTCGTGTTCAACGAAAACTTCCGCAGTCTGGCGGGCGTGGCTGACAAGATGACCGTCATCCGCTCGATCGCGGGCAAAGAAGCGGATCACGGCCGTGCAACCTACACGATGTATACCGGCTATCGCAAGAGCCCGGCCATTGAGCACCCGAGCCTCGGCTCCGTGGTGTCGCATGAGTTCGGCCCACGCGCCAACCTGCCGCCTTATGTCGCCGTTCCGAACGCTTCGGGCCCGGCCGGCACCGGCTACCTCGGTTCGCAGTTCGGTCCCTTCGGCATCGGCAGTGATCCGGCCCGGACGAACTATCAAGTCCGCGACCTCATGCTCCCTCCGGGTGTTGACGATCGCCGGTTCACGACTCGCCGCGAGATCCGCAGCGTGGTTGACGATCATTTCCGCAAGCAGGCCGACAAGGCCGAAGCCCTCGGGGCGATGGACGAGTTTTACCAGCGGGCCTACGCGATGATCAGTTCACCGGCCGCCCGCGAGGCGTTCGACATCAGCAAGGAAACGGCCGCGACCAAAGAGAAGTACGGCACCTCCGACGCCGGACCTCGCTTCCTCTTGGCTCGCCGGCTGGTTGAATCGGGCGTCCGTTTCGTCACGGTCAGCTACGGCGGCTGGGACATGCATGCGGGTATCGAGACTGCCATGCGACGCCAGGCTCCGGGCCTCGATCAAGCTCTGGCTGGTTTGATCCGCGACCTCGACGATCGCGGCCTGCTGGCTTCGACGATCGTGCTCGTCACCAGCGAATTCGGCCGTACGCCGAAGATCAACGCCTCGGCCGGTCGCGACCACTTTCCGCGCGTTTACTCCGTCGCCGTGGCCGGTGGTGGGTTCAAGAAGGGCCTGGTTTACGGCTCGTCCAACTCGACCGCCAGCGAACCGGAAGAAAACCCGGTCCGCATGGAAGACGTGCTGACCACCGTTTACGCCCAGTTGGGCATCAATGCCGATAAGGAACTGATGGCCCCGGGCGGCCGTCCGATCGAGATCATCGACGACGGCAACGTCGTCAAGGATCTGATTGGTTGATCGAGAAAATCGCTCCGCTCCGAAGACTGCGCGTCGCGGCTAAC
>JAIOQJ010000659.1 GCA_021413475.1 Planctomycetota bacterium
GTTCCTCAATAAAACGGTCCATCACAGCAGAATTCGCCATCGCAAACGCCTCCATGCATGCGAGTACATCCTTGTCTCGCTTGAATTTACAGCATTTTGCGATAATCGAGCAAGATGTTAAAAGCCCTGGCCTTGGAAGGCCGTCCTACGAAAACTACAGTCACCGGCGATCATGCAAAATCGATCTGTACGCGCAACAGATCATTCGCGGAAAAATCGATGCGGATGGCATCACCGGCGATTTGCATTTCTTGCGAAGTGGTTCCTTCACCATCAAGTATGTACGAACTGGCCGGATCGCGGACGCAGCGAAGCTCGCCGGTGCCGCTGTAACCCGTCGTCTCCAAAAATCGTGCTTGCAGTCGTCTGATGGCTCGGTCGGCGGTCTCGATCGGCTTCAGACTCGATAGCAACAGATTCGGCGAGTCGAGGTGGAACAACCAGCCGCTCGGACCGATGTGGGGCGGGCCCTTCGTTGTCGGGACAATCGCGACCGGCGACACGAAACCCAGGGCCGTCTGCATCTGAATCTCGCGGTCGAGGGCGATGCCGATATCGAAGACGCGTGCCGTCTCCCGTTCGGGGATCAGGATCATGTCGACCATCCGCGCGCCGTGCCGTTGGTGGAACGGCAACCCGCCGGGGAACAGCAGCGTGTTGTGCTTGCCGGAGCGGATCTCGAGAAAATCGGGCGAAAGCGGGCGTGTGTGGTGCGTCTGGTTCGAAAGGCCGTTGACGCCGCGCATGAGGGCCGCCAGATCATCGCGCCAGGCGAAGCGTGCGCCGAAATAGGAATGCCAGGGGTATCCGGTGGGCGTTTCCTTGGGCTCGATCTCAATGCGTAAATCGAGCATCGGCCGGCTCAACCAGGCCCGAAACCGTTGCCGAAACGTGGCGATTTCCTGATTCTGGGTATCGACAATGACGCCTTCGCTGACGATTTCACCGAGGGCCGTGCCGCTCATCGTCACGCCCACGGAACGGGCCACCATCTTACTGCCCGGATTGTAAACAAGTTGCTGCCCGACGCGGGCCACGCGCGTTCGCAAATCGCGGATCGCACGCAGGCCGCCGGTCTCCGGATCGATCTCCGCCTCGAAGAACTCGTTGCGAATCGTGTATTCCTCGGCCAGCTTCAATCGCGATTTTGGCTGCGGCGACCCCGGCTTGCCCGAACGCGGCACCCAGGCGAAACCGAGCGGCGGGACCTCGACGACCAGTCGCATCTTGTCGGCATCGAACTGGGCCGCCTTGATCGGCCCTTCCACGGCAAAAGGATGGGCAGCCGGGTCAAGCTCGAGCGCGATCCGGCGTGGAAACGCGCACGGGTTCAGCAACAGGTATCCCGGTTGATTGTCGGCCGCGCGAGCCTGTAAGCGGCCGGCCAATTTCTCCGCGAACGTCTGCTCGATCTTCGCCAGTTCGGCCACGGCGGGTGACGGATTCTCGGGGAAGCCGTCGAGTCGCTCGGTTTCCAGATCATCCTCGGCCTGGGCCAACCGGCGGACGGCCGCCAGATCTTCATCGGTCGGCGGGGTCATCGCACGATGGATGGCCGCCAGTGTCCAGGCCGCGTCGATCTTGCGGCGTTGCCGGGCCTGACGGGGGAACGCACTCACCGGGTCGCATCGGTGTTCGTTGATGCGTTCTTCCAGATAGTCGGCAAAGAAGTCATCCGGGCTCGCCGCTCCCGCATATTCGCCGGCCAGAGCATCGCTGAAATATCGGCCGAAAGTGGTCCACTGGCCAAGGACCGGGGCCAGCTTGCTGAGGGCCAGCCAGTCTTCGTAGAGCGGAAAATCCGTGTCGCCTTCGTGAAGGAGTGCGAGCGTCGGGGCCGTATCCTGCGTGATCGACTGATGCAGACTGTAAACGAGGTTGAAGAACGTCTGCGCCTGGTTCGTCTTGAGCGGCATCCGCGTGAACGCGTCGATCGACTTGCCGTCCGGCGACGACCAGTTCACGACCGTGGCCCGGTGGCTGGGAATGACGGCATTATCGAAGTTCAACAGCAAGGCGTGCCGAAAGCCGGTGGCATTGAGGAACATCGGCGTTTGCGGGTGAAACGCGGTCCGTTTCCGGCCGTAGACGTCGATCTCGACGCCGAAAGTAGTCTTGGCGACCGCTTTCCCTTTCTCGAAGTTCCACAACTGCGATTCGAGCGGGAGAAGTGCGTCCTCGCGCTCGCGGTAATGGCCGCCGCCGATTTCGAGGATCGGTGGCTGGGTGTCCGGGTTCAGCTTCTCCTTGAGCAATTGCACGCGGTCGGGTTGCTCGGTGGCGAGGCGTTCCAGGATCTGCCCCGTTGCCAAGATGTTCAAGGGGAAGCCGCGCTCGAAAGCGGCCGGCAACGGCGCGTCGAGTTTCTTGGCATCGAGCATCAGAATATCGAGCACATGCACCGCGATCGGGTAGAGCACTTCCCGCGCAGCCAATAAACGACCCGCCGCGGCGCTCAAATGGGTCTGGCATTCTTCGTCATTAGCAACCAAGAGCGCGGCAATCGCCTGCTGGATGTCGTTCCAGAACTCATCGACGGCGAGCAGGTGCTCGTGCTCCATCGCGTCGAACAGCGATTCGATCATCAAGAAGCCGAAGCCGAGTCCGAGGAATGGCCGGATTTTCTCGATCGGCAGCGCGAGCAACGTGAGGACTTCCGGCGTGCCGAAGGTGAGCTTGGCGTCTTCAACATCGCCCGCCACCGCCTCTTGAATCGCACGCTTCAGGTTTTCGAGCGTGGCGTCCCGTTCGGTTTCCGCCTCGAAACGGATCGCCCCCGCATTCAAAACGCGGTAGGGCCAGTCGTCCGGCTGAAATAATGCGGGTGTCGACGGCACTGAAAAGACCTGCCCAGCCAACGGCATCTCGTGATCGTACGATGAGTCGATCTTTGGCGGTTCCTTCGCGCCAACGATCAGTGCCGGATGCCAAAGGCAGATGAAACCGTTCAACCACGAGGCCATCTCCTCTTCGTTGAGTAGAATCTGATGGTTCGTCGGCAGGCGGTACGGCGAAAGTAGGTAAAGGTGTCGTTCACTCATGGTGGGACCAGACCGTGGATCGAGCGTCGTTTTTGGATATAGTACGAAATAAGGCGACCCGTTACACCGCATGGAGGAGGCGATCTTGGCACGGAAACTCTCAACTGCCACCCCATCGAAATCCGAACAAACCCGTCTGCGGGCCGAGATCAAGCGTGCGTTGTCGGTGCTGGATATCGGCGGGGCCGTCGGTTTTGCGCGAAGATTGCTGGCGAGCGAGCCGAGCGAGGCCAGTCAACGCGAGTTGCAGCGCGTCTATCTGGAGTGCATCCGTATTCTGTTCGAGCGCAAATCGCTCACCGAAGCGAACCGGCTCATCAACGAAGCGGAGAGTCTCAAAGACACCACGGCCGATTGGTTGGAAAATCTCGCTATTTGCTTTGCCCAGCTGGGAGAGGGTGAACGCGCGCGTTTGCTGCTCGCCCGACTTCCCGCCTCGCCGGTACTCGCCAAGGTCCAGGTACTCCTCATCGATCAGGCCATGACGGACTTTCAACGCGGGCGAGATCGCGTGCCTCCGGAATTCGTGTCTGGTTTTAATTTGATCCGTCAGGCGTTCGCCGATTACGATCGCGGCCAGGACGAAACCGCTCGCACCGCTCTGCAAGGCATCGGCCTGCAATCGCCCTTTCTCGAATGGAAGCTCCTCATTCGCGGCCTGATCGCCTATTCCACGAACGACGACGCGCGGGCGATCGACAATTGGCAACGGCTCGATCCAGAACGCCTTCCCGCCAAGCTAGCCGCCCCGTTGCGATTTTCCATTGATCCGGCCTGGAAGGCAACGCTCCCCGTCGAGCAAATGAGATTGATGTCGAGCCAGGCCGAGAAGGCCGGTTCGCCAATCCTGCAAGCGTTGCGCGACATGCAGCGGCCGCTGGGGACTTCGCGCGACCTCTCGCAGATCCTTCGAAAACACGCCACCGCGATCGAGATGTTAAAGCGGCAATATCCACCACAGTTCACGAAACTGGCCAACATCTTCTACTGGCAAATTCAGCGCGGCGGCCAACCGCAAGATATCGACGCCTACGAGCGAGCCTTCGGCCCGCCCGTGGATGATCCGCGCTTCGATCGCCTCAAGGCGAACGTGATGGAAGCCATGCACTCGTTCGAAGAGGCCAACCACTTCTGGAAGAACTACGCCGACTGGATTGAAAAGAATCCCCAGCGCTGGCCCGGCGAGCAAGGAAAGCGGGCCCGCGCCCGGCTCTATCTCCGCATGGGTGACAATGCCATCGAGATTCTCGAAGGGCCGAACTCGTCGATGTTCGATGAAATGGCGTTCCTGTTATCGCGAGGGAAGGTCGGCAAGACCAAGCAACCATCACCCGAGTTGTCGCCGGAAAAGTACTTCCAGAAGGCGGCGGAGCTTTCGCCAAACTGGAAAGAGCCCGCGCTCCGCTTGTTGGAGATTCTGGGGGACGAAGAACGCTGGGAAGACGCCGAAGCCGTTGGAAAACGAGCAATCGAACACAATCCTGATGATGTCGACCTTCTAGTCCGCATTTCGGTCTCGCAAGGCGCGCTGGGTAAGCTCGATGAAGCAATGAAGAGCTTGAAAAAGGCGGTTCAAAGCAATCCATTGGACAAGAAATTGCGTATGGCGTACGCGAACCTCGTCCTGCAAAATGCTCGAGCGATTGCTCTCGCTAACCAGTTCGACGAGGCGAGGATCGCGTTTCAAGAAGCGATCTCGTTCGATTCGGGGACGATTCTCGGCCAAAACGCCCTGATCGCTTGGTCCGCTTGCGAGGAAAAGGCGGGCAACAACGATAAGGTCCGTGAACTCGAAGAGAGGATCGGCCAGGTTTCGCGAACCAAATCCGCGATCATCTACATGAGTTGCGTGGAATACACACGGATCAAGGTAAAAAAGGCGATCCTGCAGCCTCGGCAGTCACGGTTCGAGGAGTTACTCGCCAGCGACTTGTCCACGGAAGACTTGATGGCTTTGATCAAAGTTCTGGCCTACTACCAGTTGGATATTCCTCGCTATCGCGGCATTGGACCTCACGAGAAGAAAATCACCGCTCAACTGCAAAAGCTCATCAAGTCGAATCCGAGCGAAAGGCAACTCGTCGATCTGGGAATGATGGTGTGGTCGCTCCGGCTCCCCAAGATACTGAAGATCTGCGTGGATGCCGCATTGTCCCGCTTTCCGAAGAACCCGTGCTTTTCGTTCCTCGCGGCCGAGCAAATGATCCAGCAACGGCCCAAATCGTTCAGCGAACGCAACGTCTACTCGTACTTCCAGAAGGCGATGCGCGGGATCGAAGATCTGACCGACGACACCTCGCGAACCATTCGCGATGCGATCGAGGCACGCTGGAAAGAGTATCCGGAACTCGAACCGATGGATGACGATGACGAATTTGGTTTCGATTTCTTCGATGATTGAGAGGATAGTTCATGAACGACCCGTACAGCGTCCTCGGAATCTCGCCCGAAAGCGACGACGAGACGATTCGCAAGCGGTATCTGGAGCTCGTTCGCGAGTTCTCGCCGGAATTGCATCCGCAGCGTTTCTCAATGATTCGGGCGGCCTACGATCATGTGCGTGATCTGGATCGCCGCGTCGCCTACCGGCTGGAAGAGCAGGGCAAACAAGACAACATCGAGCAGATCATCGAGGAGGTCGCATGCCGGACGTCGCGCCGCCGTTACAATTTGCAAACCCTGCTGGAAATGTCCCGGAAAGTGCATTGACGCCGGAACGGATCGAACGCGTCCTCGCCGATTTTCGCGACTGGCTCTCAGCGGCGGCCCCCGTGGAGACGCCGGCCGCCGCTTCGGACGGAAAGGTCGATCTTCATACGCTCGTCGGCCAGTTCACCGCCCTAAGGCACGAGGTCAACCTTCAAACGAAGGCGTCGCGGAGTAGCATCGAGCAGAATGCCGCGACGCTTCAGAAATTCGAAGAAGCGATGGCACGTCTGGAGGAACCGGTCGAGGAAGAGACCGAGGAGCATGCGAACGACGAGGCCCTCAAGCCGCTTCTGAAAGCGATGATCGACGTTCACGACGCCCTGGCCCTGGCGCTTCGGCAGGTGGAAAAACAGAGAGTATCGATCCACGAAGGGTTGAAGAAACTCCGCGAATCGTCGGTGATCGAACCGCCGCCGACCGTGTCGTTCACCGGTTCTCGCCGTGGTTTCTGGAAACGGCTTTTCGGCGGCGATCCCGCCACGCAGGCGCTGGCGCTTGCCGATTGGCACCGCCGTACCGCGCAAGCGATCGCTGAACGCGAACAACAGGTCCGCGCGACGTGCGAATACCTAGAACAAGCTCTCGATGGCTTGCTCACCGGCTACGCGATGAGCCTGAGCCGAATCGACCGCGTCTTACCTCAATACGGGCTCGAAGCGATGAAGAGCGCGGGCGAACGCTTCGACCCGGAACTGATGGAGGTGGTCGAAGTCATCACCGCCAGCGGCCGACCCTCGGGGGAAGTTATCGACGAAATTCGCCGCGGTTACATCTGGAACGATACGATATTCCGCTACGCCCAGGTGCGCGTGGCGAAGTGACAATCTTTGAATTCCCGAGCCCAATGCGCGAGCAAGGGAAACTTCTCCCTTGCTCGCGATTCGGGCTCGGACGGAAAGCCAGCAAGATAACATCCACCGAGGAAGGATTTCTCCCATGGCTGATACGATCATCGGCATCGATCTGGGCACCACGAACAGCGAGGTCGCCATTATTCGCGACGGCCAACCATTCGTGATCCCCGGTGAAGACGACGATCCAATTCTCCCTTCGTTCGTGGGTCTCTCGGACGACGGCAAGCTTCTGGTGGGCAAGCCCGCCCGCAATCAATGGAGCCTCGCCCCCGAGCGTACTATCAAATCGATCAAGCGGAAGATGGGACAGGACACCAAGGTTTCCCTGGGAGACAAGCAGTTCCGCCCGCAGGAAATCTCGGCGATGATCCTCCGCGCTCTGCGCGACCGGGCGGCGAAGTTTCTCGGGCAGGACGTCAAGAAAGCCGTCATCACCGTCCCCGCGTACTTCAACGACGCTCAACGGCAAGCGACCATCGAGGCCGGGCAACTCGCGGGGCTCGAGGTGCTACGAATCCTCAACGAGCCCACGGCCGCCGCCCTCACCTACGATCCCAAGCAAACCGACGGCCTGCGCGTCCTGGTATACGATCTCGGCGGCGGCACCTTCGACGTCTCGATCGTCCACACCGAAGGGGGTGTCGTCGAAGTCTTGTCGAGCAACGGCGACACCCAGCTTGGCGGCGACGATTTCGACGAGTTGCTATTCAACCTCATCCGCGATCGCTTCAAGCAAGAGCACGACATCGACCTCGGGGCGAACTCGACCTCCCACGCTCGCTTGCTCCGTGCCGCCGAGGCCGCCAAGCGACGGCTTTCCGATCATCCGTTCACGAAAGTTGAGGAGGAGTTCATTGCCGAGAAGAACGGCATCGCCCTGCATCTGTCGCTCGAAATCAGCCGGCTCGATTACGAGAACCTGATCATTCCGCTCATCGAAAAGACCATGGATTGCTTGCAAAAATCGCTCGACGACGCGAAGCTGACCGCCAAGCAGATCGACCGTGTCGTACTCGTCGGCGGCAGTACGCGCACGCCGTTGGTCGGTCAGATGCTCGAAGATCGCCTGCAACGGCCGGCGCACCGCGAGATCAACCCCGACCTGTGCGTAGCCATGGGTGCCGCGGTGCAAGGAGCGATTATCGGCGGGGATCAAGTCGGGGCCGTTCTAGTCGATATCACCCCGCATTCGATGGGCATCAAATGCCTCACCGAAGGCGATCTGTTCGGCGGCTTCAGCGATCCGAGCTTTCGTTTCGCGGCGATCATCCATCGCGGTACCCCGCTCCCCGCTTCGCGCAGCGAGGCGTTCCGGACGGTCGCCCACAATCAAGAGAAAGTCGAAATCGACATCTACCAGGGCGAATCCGAGGACGTCCGCCGCAATCACCCCGTCGGCATGTTTCTGATCGAAGGGCTCGCCAAGGTCCCGGCCGGCAACCATATCGTCGTGCAACTCGACCTGACGCTCGATGGCGTGCTCAAAGTCACCGCCAAGGAGAAAGCGACCGGCCTGTCAAAGCATGTGACGATTGACAACGCCCTGGCTCGCTTCGAGCGCGATGACCGCGATGCCGCTTCGTCGCGGCTTGAAGAACTCTGGCAGCAGAGTTTCGAGGAAGAAGATTTCGATTCCGATTCAGAAGAGGATTTCGAAGAGGGCGATGGCGAGCAGAACACGTCGATCGAAGCTTCAGAAGAAGGCTCGTCCGCTTCGATGCCGGTTCTCGAAGCCGGCCCGCGCGAGGGCCAGCGCGAAGCGGTGCAGGCCCGAGCGTTACTTGAAAAAGCCGAGAAGCTCCGCGAGAAGGCCGCCCCGGAAGATCAGAAAGACGTCGACCGCCTGATGCAGAACGTCCGCGTCTCGCTGGAAGACCGCAACTGGAATGGCCTGCACGCGGCGTGTAATGCGCTGGCGGATGTTCTATTCTACTTGGAAGACGCGTGAACGATTTT
>JAIOQJ010000767.1 GCA_021413475.1 Planctomycetota bacterium
AACTCCCCAAGGGCGTGAAGCTCGATCTGTTGCTGATCCCGCCAGGGCAGTTCCGCATGGGGACGGACGGAGATAAAGACAAAGAAACGCCTCGCGATGTGACGATCACCAAGCCCTTCTACATGGCAGTGACGGAGACGACGCAGGAACAATACGAGGCGGTGACCGGTAAGAGACCAAGCAGTTTCCATGTCAACGGCTCGTACAAGGAGAGACTTGGCTCAATCGTTGACACTTCGAAATTTCCGGTGGAACATGTCACTTGTTTAGATGCGGAAGATTTCTGCAACAAAGTCAATGCGAGGCTTCCCACGGAGGCGCAGTGGGAATATGCATGTCGCGCGGGGACACTTACCAATTTCCATTTCGGCAATTCCCTCAACGGAACCGAGGCAAATTGCAGGGGAAACTCTCCTTTCGAGACAATCGAGAAAGGGCCATCTTTGGAACGAACGACCAAGGTGGCAAGTTATCAACCCAATGCGTTCGGTATGTTCGACATGCATGGAAACGTGGCGGAATGGTGCTGGGATTGGTATGCCGACAAGACGGACGATCTAGCGGCGAATGATCCGGAACGGAAAGCCAATCCCTCACTCGATCGGCGAATTTTGCGCGGCGGCTCTTGGGATGGAGTAGCCCGCGCCAGCCGCTCGGCGAGCCGCGACAGCGCCAGCAAGCCAGAAGGCAGCAGCGGTTATATCGGCTTTCGGGTGATGGTCGTGGTGCCGTGAGGGGCGGCGGCCCAGCCACAATCGGCCGAACCTGGCGCTGCGAATTGAAACCAGCTCGGGTATAATTTAGCCATTCGAAATGAGGGAGAACCACTATGTCGGAACTGACGCTTGAAAGTTTGGCCCGGCGCCTTGAGGAAGTTGAGCGCCGGCTGAACGAGAAGGAAGCAGGCAGCGCCAAAGACTGGCGCTTAGCCGCGGGCATGTTTTCCGGTCGAGAATTTTCAAAAATCGTCGACGAAGAGGGCCGAAAAATACGCGAAGCGGATCGAGAAGCGGCACGTCAGGAGTTCGGAGAGTGATGCCGGTTGGACAAACTGAAAGTAGGCTATTATGTCCGCAACAATCACCGTCGACGAGGCACAGGCCAACCTAAAGCAGCTCATTCGCCAATTGTCCCCAGGCGAGGAATTGATCATCACCGAAAATCTACGGCCTGTCGCCAAACTGATGGGTGAGCATTCCAACAAAGCTAAGCCGCCTCGCCCTGGTCCTGGTGTTTGCAAAGGTGAGATTCTCTATATGGCCCCCGATTTCGATGCTCCGCTGGAGGACATGAAGGAGTACATGGAATGAACCACTACTTGACACACACACGTTCCTGTGGCATGCCGATAATAGTCCACGGATGAGTGCGGCGGCGACGGCGTTGCTGGTCGATCCGACGAACGAACTTTTTTTGAGTATGGCCAGTGTGTGGGAAATTGCCATCAAGGTTGGACTGAAGAAACTCACCCTCTCAAGTTTCTACGTCTCGTTTATGACGAAAGCGATTACTGCGTATGGCTTGAGGGTTTTGCCCATCAGGTTCGAAGATTGTGTCGAATACGAGACTTTGCCATTTCCTTTGCTGAAACATCGAGACCCATTCGACCGAATGTTGATCACGCACGCCAAGCTAAATGGATTGAGTATCGTCGGAAATGACTTGGATTTTGACGCTTATGGTGTCATTCGACTCTGGTGAAAAGGCAGACACCTACCGCAACGACGTCCCAAATCGCGCATGCAGTGCGCGGCGCATCTGTTGCGTCAGCCCCAGGTGCGGCACCCCGAGTTTTTTCAATCGGCGCAACGGCCCGGATTCGAGCAAGGCTCGGGCACCGGCATCGTGCAGCGGATTGTAGCCGAGGTCGAGGACCGTCAGGTTTTCGATGTATGGCGAGTTCGCCAGGCTGCAGGCCCCTT
The DNA here is from genome assembly GCA_021413475.1 of Planctomycetota bacterium. Taxonomy (GTDB): domain Bacteria; phylum Planctomycetota; class Planctomycetia; order Gemmatales; family Gemmataceae; genus JAIOQJ01. The sequence goes on from JAIOQJ010000767.1 coordinate 1,923, forward strand.
CATCGCCGATCTGGTTGCTGTTGAGAAAGAGCATGGCCATGGAGCGGAGAAGCTCGGAGCCCGCCAGCGTTTCGAGGCCCGCGTTGCCGAGGTGATTGCGGTTGAGGTCGAGATAATCGAGTGCCTGGACATAGGGAGATGCGATCAGCGTGCCCAGGCTGGTGGGGTTGATGCCGTTTTCGGCCAGATCGAGGGCTCGCAAACGCGGCGGAGTCGGATCGCCGTTGAACGGAAAGCCGCGCAGCGTGCCAACGCGGTTCTGAGCCAAGCCGAGCGAGGTGAGCCGGGGCAAACGCGTCGAGGCGGCCAGCCACTCCATGCCGCCGAAGCCGATTTCGTTGATCGGCATTTCGAGTGTTTCCAGATTGCTCAGCCACGGCGAGAGGGCAATCGCTCGGGCACCGAGATCGCCCACCGCGTTCTCGCCGAGGTCAAGTTTTTTAAGCCGGGCGAGATTCGGCGAGCGGGCCAGTGCTTCGACGCCGCCATCTCCCAGTCGATTGCGGCCAAGCCGCAAGGTGTGCAAGCCGGCGATGTGCGGCGACTCCGCGATGGCACGGGCCAGGCTTTCCCCCAGGTGCTGTTTACCGATGCTCAGTTCCGTGAGCCGGGCCAGATAGGGGGAGTCCGTCACTTCGTGGATTAGTCCCGCGACGTCAAGCAGGCAAACGTGGCGAACGGGCGTCAATTCGAAAAGTTCTTCCGCCCGCATTAGGAAGACGCGGGCCTCGATGTTGACCGTTTCGACGAAACCCCGGTGAAATTCCTCGGCATTGGTCAACCCGCGAAATGGAGCGGTCCAGAGATGCCGGTTCGCTTCGAGCAGGAAGCGTTCCTGCTCGCGGAGCTTGTCGCGGCGCGGGTCGTCGTCACCCAGCTGGGCGAGGGCGCACTGGATGCGGATGAACGTGCCGCGGGGGTCGTTCCGCTCGTCCAGGTAGTCCGCGAAGATCAAACGTGGCCCGTCTTCCTCGGGCCGCTCGCGGATAGGGACCAGGAAAGCGTGTTCTTCGGACATATCGCGAGTTTAGCACATGGATCAGGCCCCGGCATTCTGTTTGGTCCAACGTTCGCTGCATTAACTCAGCCGAGAAATGGATTGCAAATCGACCCGAATACGTTGCAAATCGGGTGCTATGCATTGCAAAACGACCCGGATGCGTTGCAAAAACGGTGAAATGAATTGCAAAACGGCCCCGATGCATTGCAAAAACGTGGAATTCGTTGCAGGGGGGTGTCCGAGATTTGTGCAACGAATGAAACTCGGCTCAACTGGTTAAACTGTACGATCGATCCGAAACCCTGTCAAATCCCCCGCGAGAAACCGACCCGCCTCGACGGTACGGGTTTACATCATATCCTGTCCCTGTCACCATTTGTGCGCATCAGGGACCGATCCATCATGAGCGACCGCGCCATTGAGGTCGAGAATCTATCGAAGCAGTACGGCCAAGTCATGGCCGTGGACCGGATCCGGTTCGAGGTCGCCGGCGGCGCATTGGTTGGCCTGCTCGGCCCCAACGGGGCCGGCAAGTCGACCACCATGCGGATGCTGACCACTTTCCTGCCCGCCACCAGCGGCATCGCCCGTGTTTGCGGCTTCGATGTCATGACCGATTCGATGGAAGTCCGCTCCCGGCTCGGCTACTTGCCGGAAAGTGTCCCACTCTATCCCGAAATGCGGATCGAGGAATACCTTGTCTACCGGGCCCGGTTGAAGGGAATCCCCCGGCGAAAACGGCACGCACGAATCGAATACTGCCTGGAACGTTGCCGGATTCGCGAAGTTCGCCGCCGGCTGATTAGCACCTTGTCAAAGGGGTACCGCCAGCGGGTCGGCCTGGCCGACGCCATGCTCGCCGACCCCGCGGTGCTAATTCTCGACGAACCGACCACGGGCCTTGATCCCATCCAAATTCGCGAAACTCTGTCAACGATCAAAGAACTCGCGGGCAGCCATACCGTCTTACTTTCAACGCACATTCTCAGCGAAGTCGAGGCGATATGCGACCGCGTCATCATCATCAATCGCGGCACGCTCCGCTGGGATGGAAAGCTGGCGTCGCTCGCCGAGCAGGCACCAAAGCTGGTGATGGAAGTTCGCGGACCGGCGTTTGAGATACAGTCGTTTATCGAGCATGAGCCCAACGTCGCGAAGGTGAAGTTGGTATCGTCCGATAAAGACATCTCGCTTTTCGAGATTGAGACCGTGAACCGAGCGGACCTGCGCGAGACGCTGGCGAAGCGGATCTTCGAGAAGGGTTGGTCGCTCCGCCGGCTCGATCATCGGCGTCAGACGCTGGAAGATTTGTACATGAGCGTGGTGTTACGCGGCGATGCCGCGGGACCCGCTTGATTTGGCGAGCCGGCTCGCGTAAGCGGCCGGAGGTGCCAGGAAAGACTCCGGCCGCTTACGCGGCTCGGCTCGCCCAAAATGTGGTCAACCGAGGACCGGTCGAGATGTCGAGTCAGACGCTCCCCGAAACGAGCCCGCCGATCCGCCCGCCGGAGAACGCGCCGTCCCAGACGGCGGCCGACGAGCCGAGCTGGGCACGCACGCTCGGTCTCGCGGGCATGATGCTCACGGTGATCGGGTTGATCGTCGTCACGTTCAACGACCTTTACGGGCCGCGATTCTTCGGCAAGGGGTGGGGCTTCGTCTTCCTCGCTTTGGGCATCTCAGGGATGCTCTTTCACGCGGTACGAGACCGCGACGTCCAAATCCGCCGAGCGTATGCATTCGTCGGCTACGGACTGCTCGGGTTGATGCTGGTCTTAGTGCTGGTCAATACCCGCAACTTCATCTCCTATGGTTGGGCCTGCACGCTAATCTCCCTCTGTTTCCTGCTCTCCTGCGCTCGCCATGAAACGGATGCCGGTTGGCAGCGGCGCATCTTGGCAACGCTCGGTCTCGTCGGCGCCTCCATGACCGCCATCGCCTTCATTGGCGGCATCGTCACCGAAGGCTTTCTCCAGACCTACGGGTTAATGCTCGCAATTCTCGGCCTCGCCTACCTGTGCGCCTTTATCAACCAGAGCGACCCTTTGACCGATGTTGGCTACAGGACCGGCCTGGCGCTGGGCGGCATCGGTGCCTTCGCGATTCTCTACACCATTTTGCGTTCGGCCGTGCCGCCGTTGATGAAGATGGAGACGACGCCGTTCCTGGTGCCGACCGGTCTATTGCTCTTATTGCTTGGGGCGATCTACGTGGCGGTCGCCCTGGGGATTGTGTCCGATAATAAGCTCGTCGTGTTGACCCGCCGGGAACTGGCAAGCTACTTTCATTCCCCCGTCGCTTACATCGTGATGCTGGCGATGGCGCTCTTGGGCGCTCTCTCTTACGACTTCTTTATTAATGCCCTCACCGGCGGGGCGTTGTACGAACCGATCATCTATTACTACTATCAGGTGATCCCGCTGTTCGTTGTCGTCATCTTCGTTGTCCCGTCGATCACCATGCGTTTGCTAGCCGAGGAAAAGCGGACGGGAACTTACGAAGTCTTGATGTGCGCGCCGGTCAAGGAATCGACGGTTGTGTTCAGCAAATTCCTCGCGGGGCTGACATTCTACATGTTGCTGTGGGTTATCTGGGCTCTCTACCTGATCGCTCTTCGCGTCGAGAACGGTAAGGAATTCGACTATCGGCCGCTGTTGAGCTATTATCTCGCCCTCCTCATGTCTGGGGCTGGCTTCATCGCGATGGGCTTATTCTTCAGCAGCCTGAGCAAGAACCAGATTATCGGCGCCGTGCTGACGTTCATCGGCATGCTGGTGCTTCTGCTGATCGGCCGGCTGCAAGGTTCCAAAGCGGTTAGTGCGCTCTGGCAAGCGGTCTTCCGGCATCTTTCTTATACCGATACCTGGGATGCCGCGTTACTCGGCCAGTTGCACTTGCGCGAAATGATCCTGCAAGGCTCGTTCGCGTTCTTCTGGTTGTTTTTGACGGTGAAAGTGTTGGAAGCGCGACGGTGGAGTTGAAAGCAAGGAATCGGCCATGACGACGGAACCAAAACAACCTGCTTCGCTTGTGGAATGGGTCGCTCGCAAACGTGAACCCGTTGCTGGCCTGTTCATTGCCATTGGCGTGCTCTTGGCGATCCTGGCCGTTGTTTGGGGCATTCGTTTTAACGACAGCCAGTCGAAGAGTTCCGCGCCGATCAATCTTGAGGAGAAAAAGCCGGGGGAAGCAGCGACATTCGAAGATCTCGACAAAGCCGCGAAGGCCCTGAAATCGAAGGAGGATTATCTTCCCGCGGCAATCTGGAGCGGCCTGCTCGCTCTGCTCTGCATCGGTACGGGCGTTTGGAGGTTTTCTCGCAAACCCGAAGAAAACGCCATCGTTTTCGAAAGCCGGCTATGGCTGCTGATGTTGGGAGTTAGCTTCGGTTTTTTGACGACCCTGCTTGGCCTCGCGTTCGCGTATCGCTGGCAGGAGAGTATCCTGCTCTGGGTAAACGACGGCGAGAAACGCGAAGCACGCTGGGTGCTCGCCTCTTTAGCGATCATCTTGGCCGGCCTGGTGGCCATTTTCCTGAGCTTGCAACTGGCCCGTAGCGAGGAACGCAACAGCGTCCTGTTCCGCCGCCTGCTCTATGGCGGCAATGCCGTCGTTTCCGCGTTCTTTTTGCTGTTGATTCTTGTCGTCGTCAATGTCTTTGTCTTCCTAAAGCTTCCCGATAACGTCATCACGACCGCGACCGCGTTCCGTGGGTTATCCCAACCGGCCAAAGAGTTTCTCCATTCGGTTGATGAACCGGTCACGCTTTACCTGGTGATGCCCGAGAACCTGCCGATCGGCGAAGGCCGGAAATATAGCGGCCTCTATGCCGATTGCCGGGCCTTGTTGAAGGCATGTCAGGACGAGAACCCGCTCATCAAGGTGAAAGCCCTCTCTCCCATCCGCGATGGCGAAGAGATCAATCGCGTCATGAAGAAAGCCCCGGAAGGGTTGCGGAACGAATTCGGCATTCTGATCGCGTATGGCAAGAGCGAGGATTCGACGGCGTTCGTGCCGCTAGCGGATGTTCTGACGACGAGCCCCAATGGGGCGATTGTCTTCCAGGGCGAAAATCAATTGCTAACCGAGATGTCATTTGTCTCTGGCGGATCGGTCAAGCCGGTCATTTACTTCACGCAGGGCAATGGCGAACCGACGATCAATCCCGCCGAGGCCCGCAAGTCGCCGCGCTCAGCCATCGCGCTCGTGCAAAATCTGACGGAACGGAAATACGAAATCAAGCCGCTCGTCTTCGAGCAGGGCACGAAGCCGAATCTATCGGATGCGGCCATGATTGTCGTTGCCGCCCCCCTTCGGCCTTTATCGAATGAACAGCAAACAATCCTCTCGGAGTACATGAAACCGAAAGGCAAAATTCCTGGCGGAAAACTGGTGGCGATCCTGCCGGCGTTCGCCGACCCGAACGGCAAAGTGGCACCGACCGGTCTCGAAGATCTCCTGGCAGGCTTCGCGGTGAAGGTCGAGGAACGACGCCTTTTCACGCTGCCGATCGAGCGCCCGGCACCCATTCCCGATCATCCCGAAGTGATATTCGGCGACAATCTCGCTGAAAGCCGCGAGTTTCAACATCGACTCCTCCGTTTCCTCCACAGAGGGGAAATTCCTGCCGTCTTGCCGTTCCGAAACGTCCGGCCCATTTCGACGCAGAACCGAGTACGAGAGGGGCAACTGGCCTTCAACTTATTTCAATCACTCCAAGACTGGAGCTACCAGGACGAGAAATTCTTTTCGAATCCGCTGGATGTCGTGAACCAGATTCGCAGGGAGATTGACGGCAAATCGAAGTCCATCACCGTTACCGAGAAGAACGTCAATCGTATCCCCGTGCCATTCGCCGCCTACTTTGCCGACCGCGTTGAAGACGGCTCGGAAATGAAAGAGCGCCCACGACTCCTGGTCATCGGGACGGATTCGTTCCTCGCCGACGATATTCTTCGCCAGTCGCGGATACCGGATAAGTACATCAACATCATGGGCGACATGATTGACTTTATGCGAGAGAAGCCGAAGGGGATCAATGTTCCGCCCCGCGAGTTCGCCACCTACGCGCTGCCAGAGAAAACGAACGCCGTCAGCTTGTTCTATCTGCCGGTACTTTTGATCGTGCTAGGTATCGTCGCCTTGGGTGTCGGTGTGTGGGTGACGCGGCGTACGTGAGCGATGAATTTTGACCCGAGCCCGAAGCGCTAGCAAGGGCGAGTATTCGCCCTTGCTAGCGCTTCGGGCTCGGGTCAAACGCAGATTCCACCCCCGTGTCAGGTGTTTCGATTCTTTCGATATGAGGAACGGATCAATCTCTCATGAGCACCAAAAGCGCCGTCAATTTCCGCACGACTTGGATCATGATCGGTGCCGCGACTCTGTTGCTCGGCGTATTCGCCATTTATGTTTTCTGGGGCGACGACCGACGGCCGAACAAGGAAGGCTACCTGTTCGAAACCTTCAAATCGCTCAAGATTCAGCCGAACGAAATCGATGGATTGGAGATCGAAAAAGGGAGCGAGAAGCTTGTCTTCATGCGTCGTCCTGATGGCCGATGGCGGATGCACAAACCGATCGAAGGCCGAGCCGATAGCGATCGCGTGGAGGCCATCGTCCGCGAGCTACTCGATTCTCGCCGCGAAGAAAAGGCGGCGGATATCACGGACGACATGGCAATTCACGGACTCGATAATCCCCCCGTGAAAATCTCGCTAAAAAGCGGCACCCGAACGGCAACGATGTCGCTCGGTAAATCGACGATCGGCGGCGATTCGGCCGTCATGTACGTGCTCACCTCGGACGATCCCAAGCTAGTTCAGGCCACCCGGATCAACAAGCTGCGCTCGCTATTCAAAGAGAAGTTCCCCGATCAGAGCGGCACCGCGGCGATGATCCGCGACGTCAACGATTTCCGCACGCTCGCTCTGCTCGGCGAAGGGATCGCCCCCGAGGGTGCGGCCAGCCAACTGCTGAGCATCAAACTTTCCGAGAAATTGCCGAACGGCGAACGAATCGTCGCTTTGAGCCGTGAGAACCCGGAACGAAGCTGGCGTTTCGAGATCCCGCCTGGTTACGGCGACATCGATCTCGAGGAGAAATCCGAGAAGAGCAACCCGAAGGAAATCTACAATCTTCTGAGTCTTCTGATCAACACGCTCAACATTAAAGTTCCGGAAATGAAAGACTACCTGAACGAGGCGAAAGACTTAGCCGCTTTGGGACTCGACCCAAATGGCGTGGGCGTTTTGCGAGTCGATATCAAACGGCAGGACGGCATTGGCACGGAAACACTTTGGATCAGTAAGGATCAAGCCAAAGACGCGCGAGACAAGGTTTATGTTCGCTACGATGGAGACGCTTCCGTGGCCCAGGTGAATGCCGAGATCCCACGGATGCTACGGCGATTTCTCGATGATCCTTCGCCTCTCCGCGATCGCACCCTGGTGAAACTGCGGCGCGAGCGAGTGGATGCACTCGATGTGACAATTGACAAAAAGACGTTCGAGCTACGCAAGATCGAAGGCCGTTGGAAGGTGAGAACGGGTATGAAGGAATACGAGGGCAACCCGAGCGCGATCGAGACCCTGATCTTCAAACTCGCCGAGCCGAAGCAGATTCGCGGCTTCCTCTCCGCCGACGTGCCGGACAAGGAACTCGGCCTCGATCCGCCTTCGGCCGAAGTCGCCATCTGGGAAGAGGGGCTATCGAACTCGAAAAAAATCGATGCGAAAGAACCGTCGAAGATGAAGGACCCGACGGTCCGCCTACAATTCGGCAAAAAAGAAGAGGGCAAAAGCAAGGAAGACAAGGCCGACCTCGTGATCGTCCGTCGTATCTCTGGGCTGGCACGCACGGAGATGAAGGTGCCTGCCGAATTGCTCGATCTCGCCTCGCGAGGCCTGCTCGAATATGTCAACTTGCCCCTGGCCTCGTTCAATCCCGACAAAGTGGAGAAATTCAGTTTCCTCCGAAATGGTGTGACCTGGGAGATTGAACGCGATCTCGCTAAATTTCCAGCCGCGACCGCCCCGTGGACCGTGGTCGCTCCGGCCGCGCAGAAAGGCAAACTCGGCAATGCACCGGAGATCGTGACTATCCTCGATTCGTATCGAAACCTGAAATCCGACAAGGTTATTGCTGAATCGGCATCAAACGAGCAATTAATATCCTGGGGCCTCGATCCGGCAAAGCCGGTCTTCAAGTTCAGCCTTCAGCTTCAAGACGATCCGGCCCTGCGGCTGATGATTCTGGGCATCCCCTTACAACTGAAGCTCGACGAGCGTGTCTATTTTCTTGGCAACGCCGTGGGCAAATCACAGAGTGCCTACACCAAGACCAATCAATCCGACTTTATTTTCGAGTCGCCGATCGGTCGAATCGACCTGGTCACCAAGGCGAGGCTGATCGATCCAACGCTTTATCGCGTGGAACCTGGTCAATTGACGATGAAAGTAAGCTGGATTGACCCAAAAACGATGAAGCCGGAGGTGCTCGAACTCGAACGCAAGGAAGGTAGCGTCTGGAAGGCAAAAGGGGATCGAAAGATTGATGAATTGCGAGTCGAGGAGTTTTTTGGCAACGTGTCACGACCGTTGACCGTGGAACAAGTGGTCGAGAAGACCGGACCGAAACCGGAACACGCGCTCGACCTGAAGAGCGGTGCCCTGGAAGTCGAAATTGCCGCCGGCGCAGGCAAGCCCATTACCTTATCGCTCGGCGGCGTGGTCGACAAATCAGGCAAACTGATCTATGTGATGTCCAATCAATCGCCGGGCGACGTTTACATTCTCGACGCGACGCGACTGTTGCCAGTGAAAGAAAATCCCGCGGGGGTTTTGGCACCGGGGAAATAGACGGCGAGCCGGTCCGCGTAACCGGCCGGAGGAAATTTGAAGACTCCGGCCGCTTACGCGAGCCGGCTCGCCAAATCCTGCTCAATCCTTCTCTTGGAATCTCCAAGTCGGCACATACGGCGGCAGGTTGCCAGAGTAGTAAGCGTCGTTGCCAATGAGATCGCGGACCCGTTTCAGAGCTAACCGGCGAGTCGTCACGTAATAGAAATCGCAGCGGGCGTCACGGACCGCATCCCAGAACGTGAAAAGACGATCGGTCTCGAAGAGCATGTCGCGATGCTCGGCTCCGCGATCGGTTTCCAGATGCTGGCGGCCGTCGATGTGATTTCTTAAAGCGCGATTGAATGAGATCATCTCGCTGACTGCTGCCCGTTCGGGGAAGCGCTTCGCGTCGTTCAGAAGTGGAGCGCCCTTCAGTTCGTTGTAGCGCTTGCGAAGAATTTCGATGTCATTCTTCATATCCTCGCGGCGAGAAACGATGAAATTCGTTTCCCGCGGGTCGAGAATTTCCCAGTTGATTGCTGTCGTCCAGATGGCAGCTTGAACACCGACCCATTCGGTTTGCTCGACTTCGGGGAACGGAGTTCCCGAAGGAGCGACGATGAGACTAGCGGCAAAGGCGAGCTCGGCACCTGACATGCGAATCTCCCTTCCGCGCGGACGGTGTCCGGGGACCAGAAATGGCCCGGGGATCGCCGCTCGACACGGCCAATACACCTCGGAATGAAAAAACGGAGAACGGAAACGCGACCGGCCAAGAAATCAAGATGGGTTCGGCTGAAAAGCTGCCGCCGGATACCGCTCCATAACACCGTCACCACAGAGTGTCCAGATGAGTTTCGCCCTGATTCTTCACGCCGGAAGGAAACCCATCCGGTGTGAGCCATGGTCGAGTTAAGCCAACTCGATCATGATTGCATCTGGACATGAACCTCTAAAGCAATCTGAATGCCAAATGCGTCCTTGTCGCTGCTTGAAATCGCAGCATCCCACGAAATCCTGGGAAAATTCGAAGAATCTCTCGCTCAGTTTTCAAGGAGAATATTGAGATTTGCATCCGAGCACTTCCATCTCTGCATACAACCTTAGCACATTCTGCGCGTGAAGTCGGCGAAACTGGGAAATCAACGGTTTTTCCGGCCATGCCGGTAGTTCAGGTGGGATCGTCCGATTGAGCGGACATTTCCTGGAAAGTGAGGTAGGAGCAATAGGAAAAAACGACGGGGGGCGGTTTACTAAAGGTCCGGTTTGCGTCATTGGCGCGACTGTTCTAAGGTTGCGGGTTGGACGATCATCCTACCCGGACCGAACCTCGTCGGAACCGATCATGAAATTTGGCATTCGTGAACTCCTCGTGATGTTGTTGGCGATCATATCGATCGGGGCGTTCCTTCGGTTCCGTGAAATGAACACCGTCGCGGGCGGCGCAGCACTCGATCCTTCCGAAGAACTCGTGGTTTGGAACAGCCACCGCCCCGTGGGTCAAACCTGGGCGAACCTCGGCCCGAAAGGGGGAATCGAATATCCCGAGAACAGTGGAATCGATGGCAAAGGTAAAGCACTCACTCTTCGCATGGCAGGCGATGGCTATCGCGCATGCGGCCTCAATTGGAAGGGCTGGTATCCCGCGGACGCCCACGACGATGTGTCAGCCTTCCATTCCCTCGTTTTTCATGTTCGGCAGATCGGGACGATCGAGAACCTCGAATTGCGAGTTTCCCTTGTCGATAATTTCAAGCGTTCGAATGGCGAGACCGCCAGCAATACCCAATATGTCGTGGGCGACGGCGCCCTTAAACGCATCGATGGCGAGTGGAGGAAAGTCATTCTTCCGCTGAGTAAATTCGCCCAGAACAAACCGTTGAAGCTCGACCGCATCTGGGGCATTGATTTCGCCAACGAAGGCACGGGACTGGCCGTGGTCCAGATCGATCGAATTAGCTTTTCCAAAGAACGTCCTCGACTGCCGACTTTTTCCGAAAAGCCTTCCTACCAAGCATCCGCGACGCTTTTGCTCGACGCCAAGCGCCATCAGATCAACGACGGCATCTACGGCGTGTGCGATCTTCCCGTCGATCAACTCCGCGAATATGGCATCCCGTTGACCCGCTGGGGCGGCAATACCTCATCCCGGTTCAACTGGAAAATCAACGCTGACAACGGGGCGAGCGACTGGTTCTTCAAGAATCGCGGGCAAGTGAACGATGGCGGGTATCTCAAACACATAAAGACCGCTCAATCCATCGGCG
>JAIOQJ010000768.1 GCA_021413475.1 Planctomycetota bacterium
GCAAAGCCTCGCCTCAGGGCTTGGTTGAGAATTCTCACAAGCCCCGAGGCGAGGCTTTGCGAGCCTCGGGGATCCGGCTCAATTCACGCCAGCACTTCGTTAATCGGCTTGCATCCTTCGTGCGCGATTGGCAGGGGTTGGCCGCCATTGTCGTATTCGATCTTGGCGGGATCGACGCCCAGGGCCCTGAACCAGGTGTGGAACAAGTGGCCGATGTCGTGTTCCTCGCTGGCGACATAGGAGCCCTTGTCGTTGGTCTTGCCGATGACGGCGCCCTTCTTGAGACCGCAACCGCCCATGACGAGCGACCAGGCTTCGGGCCAGTGGTCGCGGCCGAGATGGCCGTTGATCCGCGGCGTGCGGCCGAATTCGGACATGGCGACGACCAGCACGTTGTCGAGCATTTTCCGCTCGGCGAGGTCTTCGACCATCGCGGCGAACGCCTGATCGAACTTCGGAATCAGGTTCCCCTGGCCGTTAAAGTTGTCGCCGTGCGAATCCCAGCCGTACGAATTCACTTTCACAAAACGAACGCCCGCTTCGAGCATCCGACGTGCCAGCAGCATGTGCCGGCCGAGATCGTGCTTGCCGTAGCGTTCGACATCTTTCGGAGCGAACGTCGATTCGTCGAACAGGTCGCTCCGTTTCTGCAACTGGGCGGCCATGTCGAAGACGAAGCTGTTCGCCTCGGTGAACTCCCTACGGCGTTCGGCGGCGTAGCGTTTGTCGGCCAGTTCGCGAAGGTTATTGCGATCGACGTCTTGCTCGATCGAAAGTGACTTGGGCCGGAGCAGATTCTCCGGCGGCTTGCCGTCGCCGAGGGCCAGGGCCCCGTACTTCGGCCCGAGGAAGCCGGCATCCTTGTAGACGAAACCGCCGCTCATCGGTTTGATCCAGATGTACGGAGGCAGGTTGCTTGCGCCGGGCCCAAGCAGTTTGGCGACGGCGGAACCGAAGTAGGGATAAACCACGCCGCGATTCTTGGGATCGCCGCGCTGGATCCGCTCGACGCCGGCCGAGTGTGAGTTATCTTGCGTGCAGAGACTGCGAACGATCGCCAGGTGATGCATCTGCTTGGCGCACTTCGGCAATAGTTCGCAGATGTTCAGGCCGGGAACAGATGTCTGAATCGAACGGAATGGCCCACCGAACTGCGTGTTCGGCTTGGGGTCCCAGCTTTCGAGTTGGCTCAAGCCGCCGTCGAGCCAGACGAACAGAACTTGCTTGTCGTTCTTGGCCGCGGGAGCGGGGGCGACAGCGGGTGCCCCCATCGCGGTTGTAGCGGCACCAGCGGCGACCGTGCCGAGCCATTGGCGACGGTTCAATTCATTTGCGGAGAACATAAAAATCCCTCGGCACATTCGAAGATCAATGATTCAAACTGAATTCAGTGGAGGCGAACAGCGCCCAGGCCAGCTGGCCCAGGGCCGTCGGCCGCTGAGCGGCGTTCTTGGCCAGATACTTGCTGACTGCGGATTTCTCTTCATCGGACGGCAACCGGGTCAGGACGCTCAGATACAGATCCTCGGCCACCTTGGCATCATCGGTCATTTTCGCAAGTCGATCCACGAGATTTCCGTCCTTCGGCGTCAACAGGTCGAGCACTCGCGAATCGTTCAATACGAACAAGGCCGCCTTCAGCGACGGATTGAATTCCTCTTCCGGTTCCCGCGCTGGGTTGGCGAACGCGGTCTGGAACTTGGCGAGCAGAATCTCGACGGGATCAGTCTTGGTGCCCGCCACTTCGGGCTTGCGTGAGGCCAGGATCCGTTCGCGTTCGCCAGACGCTTCGAGCATGCTCCAGAAAAGTTGCTCGGCGGAGACGCGTTTCTCGATGGCCGTCAGGAACAATTCAGGCGGCGACTTATCCGCCCCCTTCGGCAGAATGCTTGAGCGCTGATAGGTTTCGGTCAGGGCCAGTTCGCGAATCATCCAGCGGATGTCGAATTTGTGGGCGACGAACTCCTTCGCCAACAGTTCGAGTAGTTCCGGATGCGACGCGGGATTATCCTTGTGATGGAGGTCGAGCGGATGTACCAAGCCCCGGCCCATTACCACGAACCAGAGACGATTGGCGATGTTCCGCGAGAAGTCTTTGTTCTCTGCCGATGGCAATTGCTCGGAGAGCAACGCCAAGGTGCTGAACTTTGGCACGCCCGGAAGCCGTTTCTTGGGGTCGGGTGCTTTGACGAATTCCTCGCCCTTCTTGAAGACGGGCGGAACGTTCTCCTTGCCGCCGGGCAGCGCGGGACCGATCTCCTTGGGGACTTTCTTGAAGACCGACATGAAGTTCACTTTGGCCGTCGTCAGGTTCTCGGCCACGCTGGGAGTCGCCATATCGACGATGTAGACGTTTTGCAGATAAGCGAAGATCCCCTGGAAATGTTCCTGCTTGTACTCGTCAACAAAGAGATGGTCGTGGCACTGGGCGCACTGGAAATTTTTGCCCAGGAACAAACGGCCGACGTCGCGGGTCAGGCCGGGGTAATCGGTCGTCTGCTGGCCGACTTTGTCAAGTCGCTTGGCGATAAAGAACGCCGAGCCGAGGGTGGCCGCGTCCTGGTGGTCGGCCTTGAGAATCTCGCGAACGATCTTATCCCAAGGGCGATTCTCCGCGAACGCGGTCGAGAGATATTTCCGCCACGCGGGGGCATCGCCCATCCGTTCCATCAGCATGACGTGGAAGACATCGGTCATGCGTTTCGGATAGTCGGAACTGGCGACAAGTTGATCGATCAGTTTCACCCGTTTGTCGGGCGACTTATCCACCAGAAACTCGCGTGTCTGCTTGATCGACGGAATCTTCCCCGCCAAATCGAGCGACGCCCGGCGGAGAAACTCGGCATCGTCGGTCAGGGCAGAGACGGGCTTCCCCGCCGCCTTGGCCGCGATGAGTTGATCGATTCGTTTGTGAAGAGGCTCTTCCGCCGATGAAGGCACGGCGAACGTCACGAATAAACCAAGGCAGGTCAGCAAACTGATCCGAGACATTTCCGGACTCCGC
>JAIOQJ010000769.1 GCA_021413475.1 Planctomycetota bacterium
TTGGCGGGGGTTGAGGGCCCAGCGCTCCTCGTTGCAGGCGAGCCAGTAGAGAAACGGGGCGTTTTTGCGGCCGAGGCCCGATTGTTTGAGCAGGCATTCCGCGACGGCGCGATCGAGCCAGCGCCAGAGCGTGGTCTTGTCCACTTTTTCGTGATCGTCGGGCCAGCGATCCATGATTTCCGCGCGGGTGAGCTTGTCCGCGACGTCGATGAGAATTCCTTTCAAGATCAGCCAACCTTTGGAAAAATCGTCGGGGACAAAGTCGCCGAGCGATTGGTAATCGGTTCCAGCGGCGTTCAGCTCGATCAGCAAACGGCGGGGCGTTTTTTCGTAACGCGACCAGGCCGCCAATTCTCGACGGCGGTCGTCGGCATTTGGGTCGCCGTGGAACTTCATTTCAATGGAAACATCCACGAAGCCGGGCAGCGCGCCGCTGCCGCGAGCGGCCTGGCCCTTGAGGGGATTCCCCTTTTTGGGATGATGCAGAATCAACACGCAGATCCCTTCACTGGTCAGGCGTTGGAGCGGGAGCAACGTTTGCAGCATGCTGCCCGCGTCGTTCTCCGCCCGGTTCGGCAGGAACGATGACAGCGGGTCGATCACCGCCAGATCGAAGGGCTGTTGGCGATGGCGTTCGACGAGTTGATCGAGGTAGGCGAGCCAAAGTTCCGGGGTCGGCCGATCGTGAAACGGACGGTAGGAAAACTCGACGCTGTCGCCGAAGCCGAGTCTGGCGTTCCGCTCGCTCCAGACGCCGGGACTCTCTTCGGAGAGCACCACGGCCCGGCCGGCACGGACCGCCAGCCCTGCCAACATGCCCCCTTGCCGCATCTTGGCGAGCAGAACGGAGAGCAGCGTCGTCTTGCCCGATTTCCAGACACTGGTGAGAAGCGCGATGCCGCCGGCGGGGAGGAAGCCATCCCAAACCCACTCGACTTGAGGTGCCGACGCGGCTTTTAGCTCGCTCATGGAAAGGAAGCGAAAGACCGGCGGCGGGGTGGGTGCGGTGTCGATGCGTTTCATGGTGAACCTCGATTCCTGTGGAAGTAGGATGGATGCGCCAAAATGGATTGCAAAACGCCCAGAATCCGTTGCAAAACGCGGGAAATGGGTTGCAAAACGCTAGGAATCCGTTGCAAAACGCGTGAAATGGATTGCAAAACGAGTGGAATCCGTTGCAAAAATCGGCTTTTCGTTGCAACCGGGTGTGCGAAAATCGTGCAACGAACGAAAGGCGGACAGTCAATGTGTAGGATCGATCCAGAGCCTAGTCAAATCGCTTTTTTACCTGAACGCGGGAACGCATTCGCACTTGTAAAACACTCGCCTTGAACGCGCGCAAAATCGTAGAATGCCCTGCATGTTCGAATTCTATCCGGCCTACGAAGAACACTTTGCTCAAGTGCAACTGACCCTGTTCATGCTGGGCATGGGGGCGACGCTCACCGTCGGCGACTTCGCCAAGGTGTTACGTCGGCCGCGTTCGCTCGGCGTCGCCATGCTTGGTCAGATTGTATTCTCCCCACTTGTCGCCCTGGCCATCATTTACTTATTCGGCCTGGCTGGCGGCATCGCCCTCGGCTTGATTCTCACCGCGGCCATGCCCGGCGGAGCCACGGCCAAGGCCTTCGTCTTTCTCGCCCGGGGCAGCGGGCCGCTCGCCATCTCGCTAACCGTGGCATCGACACTGGCCGCCATCGTGACCGTGCCGCTCACCCTTCAAGTTTGCGCTGGCGCTTACGTCCCCGCCAACTTCGAAATGCCCATGGCACGCATCGTGCGTGACGTTGCTTGCTTCGTGCTTGCTCCGCTCGCGGCGGGCATGTATCTCGGCGCGCTCTACCCACGCCATCGCAAGGCGATCAGCCGC
Source organism: Planctomycetota bacterium (assembly GCA_021413475.1). Classification (GTDB taxonomy): domain Bacteria; phylum Planctomycetota; class Planctomycetia; order Gemmatales; family Gemmataceae; genus JAIOQJ01. The sequence continues at coordinate 1,871 of JAIOQJ010000769.1, forward strand.
TGGTTTATCCGGGTCGGCTTTTTGGTCGTCCTGGCCATGATTATCTGCGCTTTGGGAAGCCAGCGAATCAAGCCCGGTGAACGCGGCTTGATCGTGCCGATCGCGATCATCGTCTTTGCTCTGCTATGCATGCAGGTTAGTATGCTGCCGTTCCGCGTGTTTGGCTGGCCGCGTGCCGAAACCGTTAGTGCCGGCATCGAGGTCACGATGCGCAACATGAACCTCGCCCTGCTGCTCAAGGCCAGCCTGTTTCCCGATCGCGGCCCGACAGACGTCGCCAACATTGGCGCGGAAGTGATGTTCGTGGTCCTCTTCTATGCGGGCGCGGCATTCTTTCTGGGCTTGCCGCTCGCACTCAACTTCCGACGCCTGGCCCGCCGCGACGAACGCCGTGGACTCCCGCCCGCGTGACCTGTTCTCACACCTGCAGAACGCCCGTCTTGAACACTTTCCCCGCATCAAAACGCATCGCGACTTCGAGGGCCGTCATTAAATCCGCACGGGTGTTTTCCGGTTGAACGATGCGATCGACCCAAAGCCGAGCGGCGGCGTAGCGGATGTCGGTTTGTTCTTCGTAGCTAGCTTTCACTTTGGCACTGAGATCCGCCAGTTCTTTCGCGTCGGGTTCGTGCCCTCCGCGTTTCAGGGCGCTGACCGTGATATCAAGCAGGGTGTTCGCGGCCTGGTCTCCACCCATGACGGCGTAGCGAGCGTTCGGCCAGGCCATGATGAAACGGGGGTCGAACGCTTTCCCACAGAGGGCGTAGTTGCCGGCCCCGAATGAGCCGCCAGTGATCAGGGTGAGCTTCGGGACCACGCTATTCGAGATCACGTTTACCAGCTTAGCCCCGGCCCGAATGATGCCAGCTTGCTCGGCATCTTTGCCCACCATGAAGCCGTTCACATTTTGCACGAAGAGTATCGGCACGCGGGTCTGGTTGCAATCCATGATGAAGCGGGCGGCCTTGTCAGCACTGTCGGGGTAGATGACGCCGCCGAATTGGATGGCTCCGCTGGAAGGCTTGCGACGCGTCCGCTGATTGGCAACGACCCCAATGGGGAGCCCGCCAAGCCGGCCGTAACCGCAGACCAACGTCTGGCCGAAGTCGGCTTTGTATTCGTCGAACGGAACCGGATCGAGAATGCCATGAAGCAAGTCGCGAACGTCGTACTCGGAGGCCTCGACAAACTTGGCCGCTTCAAAGGTGTGACTCTGTTCTGCTGGCCTGGTTGAATCACGCGGAATCGCGTCAACCAATCGGCGCAAGCGTTCGAGGCACGTCTCTTCGTTCTCTTCGCGAAAATCGATGGTGCCGCTGATCGAGGCGTGCATCTTGGCCCCGCCGAGATCTTCGTGGCTGACCGTCTGGCCGATGGCCGCTTTCACGAGCGCAGGACCGGCCAGGTAGAGGCCGCTCCCTTCGGTCATCAGCAGCTTGTCGCAAAGGACCGGAAGATAGCCGCCGCCGGCGACGCAATTGCCCATGATGGCCGCGAACTGGGGAATGCCCTCGGCCGAGATGACGGCGTTGTTGCGGAAGATGCGGCCGAAGTCGTCCTCATCGGGGAAAACCTCGTCTTGCAACGGCAGAAAGACACCGGCGGAATCGACGAGATAGACGAGCGGTAGGCGATTCTCCATCGCGATCCGCTGAGCCCGCAGCACCTTCTTGGCGGTCATCGGAAAGAATGCCCCGGCCTTCACCGTGGCGTCGTTGGCGATAATCATGACACGGCGGCCAGCGACGGTGCCGATGCAGGTAACGACGCCCGCGGAAACGGCCCCGCCCCACTCGGCGTACATGTTCCACGCCGCCCATAAGCCCAGTTCGAACACCGTGCTGCCGGGATCGATCAGCTTAGCGATGCGTTCGCGGGCCGTGAAGCGGCCTTTCTCGTGCTGGCGTTCGATCGCCTTGGCACCACCGCCGAGGAGAATGGTCTTTTCTTGAGAAGTGAGATCGATCATCTATCAAACTCCAACCAAAAATTCAGGACCACGGATTTCACGGATCGCACTGATAAGACCTGGAACCAAGATATCGATTTCTTATCCGTGCCATCCGTGAAATCCGTGGTGAGGATTTTTGGTTGCGGCTACGCCGGGGACCAATCCTTGCGTTGCCGCGAAGATGGGATCTTCAGCATTTTACGGTACTTTGTCACAGTCCGGCGAGCGACGGGATAACCCGACTCCTGGAGTTTCTTCATCAGGTCTTCATCGGAAAGCGGGTTGCTCTTGTCTTCATTGCCGATCAGTTCGAGAAGCTGCTGTTTGATCTTTTCCCAGGCGACATCCTCGCCGGTGATTTCATTCTTAGTGCCGCCGCCGAAGAAACGCTTGAGGGGGAACACTCCTCGCGGCGTTTGCATCCATTTATCGTCGACCGCGCGGCTAATCGTGGTGACGTGGACCTTTACCTGCTCCGCGATCTCCTGCATTTTCAACGGCTCGATGTAGTCCTGCTTCTTTTCGAGGAAGGCCTTCTGATGCGAGATGATCGCCTTGGTGACTTTCTCAAGTGTGGACCGGCGTTGTTCGATCGATTCGATCAACCATTGGGCGGCCTGGATCTTGCGGCGGAGATATTCCTTCGCCTTTGGGTCCGAGGCCTTATCACGGTACAACTCCATGTACTTGCGGTTCACGTGAATGTTTGGAGTCCAGTCTTCCGTCAAACGCACGGTGTATTCGCCATCTTCGGTACGCTCGACGATAATATCGGGAATGATGTAGTGCGTGTTATCCGAAGCGAAGCGGGAACCAGGCTTCGGGTCGAGGCGTTTCAGGATCTCGAACGCATCCTTGATCGTCGAGACATCCGCTCCTGTCCGTTTCTGGATGACGGGCAACCGATTGTTGGCCAAATCATCCAGATGATGCAAAATCATGGTGTGCAGTAACTCGCGATGCGGCGTCTCGGGCGTGAGTTGCAGCAGCAAGCACTCTTTCAGATCGCGTGCTCCGATCCCGGGCGGATCGAGCATTTGCAAAAGATCGAGAACATTTTCCAGTTCTTCGACCGTGAGTGGTTTCTCATAAGCGGCAGCGAGATCAGCCATCGACGTGACCAGGTAGCCGCGCTCGTCGAGATTGGCGATCAGATACTCGATGACTTCATGTTCTTCGGGAGTGAGATCGAGGAAAGGCAATTGTTCTTCAAGGTAATCCTGCAGTGACTGCGATCGCGACGGCATGTTCTGCATGGCGTCAAGTTTTTTGTCGCCGGCCTCGGCCACGGCACTGCGCGATGGGCGGTGTTCCTCATTGAAGTGGCCGTCCCAGTCTTTATCGAGTGCTTCGAGACGTTTGAAATCAAGTTCCGCGTCGCGATCGTGAACGATCGGACCGTCAGGGTTGAATTTGTCCTCGACCGGTGCGCCTTCGCCAGGCTCGTCTTGTTCCGGTTGCTGTTCGCGGACTTCCAGGACGGGATTTTCCTGCATCTCGCGTTCGATCCGCTCTTGCAATTCCGCGATGGGGAGTTGCAAAATCTCCATCGACTGGATCATGCGCGGCGCAAGCTTCAGCGTCGTGGTCAAGCGCGGCGACATTTCCATCCGCATGGAACTCATACCGTCAACCTCTCTACAACCGTCGATCCGTCAGTATGCACGTCGGCCTTCAATCGCGTCGGCGAGCATTTGGGCATTGGCAAGTTCCAGCGAGGAGCCGGAAGCGATGCCGCGGGCGAGTCGAGTCACGGCCACGCCAGTCGCGGCCAACAAATGCGAGGTGTACAGTGCCGTCCCATCACCTTCGAGAGTTGGGCTGGTGGCCAATATTACCTCGCGGACTCCGCCGCGCTGTACGCGGCGAAGTAGGGCGTCCAAATTCAACTGATCGGGGCCGACATTATCCAAGGGGGCGAGCCGACCATTGAGCACGTGATAAAGACCGCGGTAAGCGCCGGCCCGTTC